>JBIIOL010000599.1:0-2584 GCA_044336965.1 Pirellulales bacterium
GCCCGGCATGCCACCGGCGACGACCGTGGCTGGCTCCAGTCGATAGCCGCCGCGACCGACCGCATTGCAGTCCCTGAAGAGGCCGTCCAAACACTCCAGATGCTGGCGGGACTGGCCCATGCGGCTGGGTGGTATGACGAGGCCCGGGCCGTGTGGGCCCGAGCGGCAAAACGGATGCCGAACGATTTTCGTCCGCCCCTGGCGCTCGCGCTCGACGCCGCTCGTGCCGGCGATGCCGAAGCGGGTGCGAAGGCCGCTGCCGAGGTCGTGGCGCTCGAAGGAAAGGACTCACCCCGGGGGCGGGTGGCGGCGGCTGCGTCGCTCGTGGCTGCCGTGCGGGCGGGCGTGAACAACGCGTCGCCGTCAGGGACTGCCAAGCTGAACGACGCCCAGCGGAAGCAGCTCGACGAGGCGAGGGAGCTGCTCGTGGAGGCCCGCAACGAACGAAAACGGTGGCAGCCTGTCGAGGCGGTCGCCGGCGACATCGAGCTGATCGCCGGCAGACTGGCTGCCGCGGTCGGCCATCTCCAGCGGGCGACGGCGTATGGTCCTGAAGACGCCCGCCTCACCCGCCTGCAGGCCGATGCATTTGAGCGATTCGGGCGGCGAGCGGATGCGGATCGGCTGCGCGACGCCATCGCGCCGGCGGGCCTCGGGGGCGGTGATCGATTGGTGATCAACTCGCTGCTCTCGTCCAGCGACTTTTCGGCGGCCGCCGACCGGGCTCTTTCAGTGATCGATGTCGAGACCGCGGATCGTGCCACGCTCGTCTGGCTGGGCAGGCTCTGTGCGCGGGCGGGGCTCGGGGAGCGGGCCGGCGACCTGTTCACGCGGGTCACGCGAACCGATCCGTCAAACCCCGATGCGTGGATCTGGCTCGCGCAGTGGCAGGTTTCGGAGGGGGCGAAAGAGGCTGCGGAGGAGACGATCGTCAAGGGAATTGAAACGGTGCCCGAGGGGCAGCGTCGCCTGCTTGCCGCGCGGGGTGCCGCGGTGACGGGACGGGTTGCGGAAGCCGAGCGGCGGTTCGGGGAGGTGGCCCAGCAGGCCGGCGCCGACATCGTCCCGGTCGCGCATGCGGTCGATTTCCTACTCGAGCAGAAACGCGGAAAAGATGCGGAGGCGTTTCTCCAGGAGATCATCGACAGCGGCGACCGGCACGAGGTTCGGTCGTGGGCGACGCAGCGGCTGGCGGATCTCCGCGACGTCTCGTGGAAGTGACGCGGTTGTTCGTCAGCTGCTTGGTGAGGAAGTTTGGCTCGGGCTTGAGCACGAAGCTATAGTTTTGGGGATTGTGCCCTCAATGCGCGTAAGAAACACAGTATGCAACAACTCTCGGAATCCGACCTGCGTGACGAGGTCCGCCGCATCCAGGCCGATTTCCATTCCCGGCTGAGTAAGGTGCGCACCGCTGTCGAATCGAACGGCCTTGACCTCAACGCTTTTTTCCAATCGACCGCGTTGTTCGACGGGCCAATGCCGTCACACGTCAAGGCCACGGGGTTTGCGGAGCACGTGCGGTTCTTCGGGTCGAGGGACGAGATGCTTCAGTCGATCCAGCTGTCGGCCGGGCCGGAGGTCTGTGAACTTGGCGTGTGGAAGGGGGCGTTCAGCAAGCGAATTCTCAAGCACTTCAGCCCGCGGGTGTTTCACCTGTTCGATCTTCAATTCAGCGGCCTCGATCCCACGGTCCGCAGTGAGGCGGCCGTCGTGCTTCACGAGGGCGATTCGGGCACTGCCATCGCGACGCTGGCCGATGATTCGATCGACTACGCCTACGTAGACGGGGATCATTCGTATGCGGGCTCGCGGCGCGACATCGTTGGCATCCTGCCGAAGGTCAAGCAGGGCGGATACATCCAGTTGAACGACTACACGCCGTGGTCGGTCCTGTCTGGGTTTCCGTACGGCGTGATGGCCAATGTGCACGAGGTGTTGAATCGGGGCGACGCGAAGATGGTTGGTTTCGCCCTGCACCCGGCCGGCCACCATGACGTGTTGCTGAGGAAGTCGTAGTGCCGACTGCGTTCACTTTGCTCGTTCGTCTGCAGGCGGCGTGGATGGGGACGTTGCAAACGACACATCGGCGAGTTCGACGGCGATGTCGCTTCCACCCAGGTCGAAGGAAAAGAGGGCGTTCGACGCGTCGGCCTTCGCTGTGAACTCTCGGCTGACCGTCTGCCACTGCTCTGTCACCGGGATCCGGCCGTAGAGGCCCAGGTTCGTCCAGGGTTTTTGCGCCTCCCTGACGGTAAAGACGACCTCGCGGGGCTTGTCCGCCCGAATCCGAAACGCGACCCGGTATTTCGCGTCGGCCCTCACCTCGGTTGGCTGCGAGGCGAGCCGCACCCGCCATGGCTCGAGGTTTGGCAGCGCGCCAAACTCGACCCGCATGGCATTGGGCATGGTGTCGGGGAACGTCAGCGCCGCCTCGTAGTCCTTCGCTGCGGCAATCTTCCACTCGCTTGGCCGGGCACTCGCGGACGGCACTTCGACCGGCTTCGTTTGTGGCTTGATGACGTCCCGAATAGCTGTGTCACCGTCGGCCACGGTGGCGTCGAGGTAGGTAACGTGGTCACGGGCG
>JBIIOL010000104.1:0-8989 GCA_044336965.1 Pirellulales bacterium
CACCCACCACCATGACCAATGCCATCAGGGTGCTGAACAGCGCGAAGTCACCCGGTGCCAGGAGCCGGCCCATCAGCACCTGATAGACATACCCGAGCAGCCCCACCAGTCCGTTCGTCACCGACAGCAACAGGCCTGCCTGGAGCAGCGGGCTGTTTGCCATCGCCCGCAGGTTGTTCCGCAGCGACGGCAGATGGTGGAGTGGGCTCACGACAGAAAAAGCAGCCTCGCCAGTGTCCACTCGGGAAGAGAGAACCTCTCGCATCGACCGCGAACTGCCTCGCGGACGCGAACGACCTCGCGGACGCGAACTATCTCGCGGACACCCGCCGCAGAAGTGTGGCGGACGGCACATGTTCGTCTGCTCGCCACTCCCGGCACTCGCGAAGCTTTCTACCCCATCAGCCACAGGCTGAGAAGGGCGTCGAGCCGGCCTGAGGGCGGCTGAAGCGGCAGGCCCGCACGGAGGCGAGAAACGGCTCTGGATAGGCCCAACGAGCGTGCCGTGATACAGTGCAGGGCGTCTATTGGATGCGCGGGAGCGGCCACGCGAACACGTTCAGCGATCGACGAACATCGAACACTCCATGACGTCCGTGGGCAGATCTTCAAAGACGGACACCACAGACACCCGGGCATCGACCGGCACGGGTTCTCCGCAGGCAGCCGTTGACGCGGCCGCCCGGCGGCGGGATCTCGCCGTCGTGGTGGTCATTCTCGGTGTCACGATCCTCGCCTGGTGCACGGCCAATGACATGTGGTCGATGGCCGCATGGAGCCTGCCAACCAGCTACCTCGACCCCGTGTACTCAGACTTCGTCGGCACCTGTAGCTATCTGAAGGCCATGGCGACGGGAGATTTCCTCCCCTTCGGCTGGAAGCTGTTGCCCGACATTGGTGCTCCGCAGGGCGCCAACTGGACGACCAGTCCGACGCCCGACGAACTCCTGCTCGGATTTTTCGGCCTGCTCGCCAAGATCTTCGGACTGTTCCCCGGCTTCAACATCGGCGTGCTGCTGGGGCATCTGACCGCGGCCACCGCCTTCTACTTCGTCGCGAGGGCAGAGGGTTGCTCCAACCCGTGGGCTGGCGTCGGTGCCTTGGCGTTCGGGCTCGCGCCCTATCTCTTCGCCGAGTCTCCGCACCACGTCAACTGTTTGTACGCCTGGCACATCCCGCTGTTCGTGCCGGTGTGGAGGTGGATGGCCACGGAACAAGGCGTGCCGTTTCACTCCCGCCGGTTCTGGCTGGCGATCGGGGTCGGCGTGCTGACCGGTCTGCAGAATCCCTACTACACCTTCGTTTTCTGCCAGCTCGCGCTCCTCGGCGCGGCGTTCGTCGCCTGGCGCACGAGGTCTTCGGCGGCCCTCGCACCCGCTCTGGCCGTTATCGGCGCGGCCGCGATCGCCTTCGCGATCAGCAACCTCGACACGTTCACGTATCGACTGTTCCGAGACGTCGCGAACGCCCCGTTCATCACCCAGCGTGAATACCGGTGGATGGACATCTACGGCTTCAAACTCGTCGACCTGTTCATCCCATACATCAGGCATCACTCCGACACACTTGCGAAGTTTGGCCTGGCGCACCGGCAGGCATCGGTGCTCAACGACGAGGAGGGGTGTGCCTACCTCGGCATGATCGGCATCGCCTGCCTGCTCTGGCTGGTGGCCGTGTCCATGCGGGC
Source organism: Pirellulales bacterium (assembly GCA_044336965.1). GTDB lineage: Bacteria > Planctomycetota > Planctomycetia > Pirellulales > UBA1268 > CAMCQY01. The sequence continues at coordinate 1,688 of JBIIOL010000104.1, forward strand.
GATGGCCGAACGCCGCGAATCGGCCGTGCCCCTCGCAGCCTGGCAGGTGCTCTGGATCGTGATCATGTTCAACACCGGCGGGCTCAACTCGATCGTCGCGGCTTTCACCGGCTTCACGCTCTTCCGCACGGCCTGCCGGTACAGCATCGTCGTCCTGGCAATCGTCCTGCTCTGGGCAGCCCGCCGCCTCACGGCCTGGCAGCAGGATGATGGGAAACGCCTCCCTCCCGACACGCTGCAGATCGCCACGAGCACGGCGGCCGCCGCGCTTTGCATGCTCGTGCTCTGGGACCAGGTTCCACGTGCTCCCGTCCCGGAACAGGTCGCCACGATCGCCCGGCAGGTCGCAGCCGACCGCGACTTCGTCGCGAAACTGGAGTTGGCACTGCCGGAGAAGGCGATGGTGTTTCAGCTGCCGGTGATGGACGGTTCGCCGCTACCGGGCGTGCCGTCCTCTGATCACTATCGGCCGTATCTCTACAGCCACGGACTCCGATTCACGATGGGCGCAACCAAAGGCAGTGAGAGCGAGGTCTGGCAGCAGGCAGTCCAGAAACAACTGCTCGCCGGCGCCACACTCAATCAGCAGACGCAGCAGATCCAGTTCAATCAAAACAGCGTCGACGCGGCGGTCGATGAGATGCGCAAGCAAGGCTTTTCGGCGATCTACGTCAATCGCAACGGTTTCCCGGACCGCGGCAAGGGCCTCGAAAAGTCTCTCCTCGAACTCGGCTACCTGAAGCCACCAATCGACAGTGCCGCCGGCGACCTCGTTTGTATTCCGCTCGAGAAAAACTGAACGATGGCCTTGAAGCCCTGGCAACAGGCGGCCCTGCTCGCCGGCATCACGTTCGCCGCCTTCTCCGCCACGCTCGCAGCGGACTTTGTCTACGACGCCCGGATGCAGATCCTCTCAGGCGACTTCATCCACGACTGGCGGAACTGGCCGGCTGTGCTGACCGGTCGCGTGCTCGGGATGGACGTGCTCGACTTCAACCGGCCCGCCATGCTGGCGTCGCTCATGCTCGATGCGACAGTCTGGGGCAAGAACCCGTTCGGGTACCACCTCACCAGCGTGCTCCTGCACCTGGCAAACGTGCTGCTCACCTGGCTGGTGATCCGGGAGATGACCGACTCCGCAGGCGATCCGGAGCCGGTGCTTGCGCAGCTGCTGGCCGCGCTCGTCTTCGCCATCCATCCGATCGTCACCGAGGCCGTCTGCGAGCCAACCTTCCGCGAGGATCTGCTCGTGGCCCTGTTCACGCTCTCCGCCCTCGTGGTCGCCATACGACACGACCCCGCCACCCCCGGCTTCGACACCCGCCGGGCCATCGGCTGCACGGTCTTGTGCCTGTTGGCCATCGCCAGCAAAGAGGCGGGGATCGTCGCCCCCATGCTGCTTGCAGCCTATTGGTGGCTGTTTCGTCGCGGCGAGCCGGGCCGATTCTGGGCCGTCACCATCGGCGGCGCGAAGCTCGTCGTCGTCGTATTCCTTGCCGCCCGGTTTCTGCTCGAACCGAGCCCCTCGTCGATCTTCGAATCCAAACCGGAATACCCCGGGGGCTCCCTCTCGCAGGCGATGCTGCTCGAACCGCGGATCCTCGCACTCTACGCCCAACTCATCGTGGTTCCAGTCAATCTCTGCGCCGACTACGGGCTGGCATCCGTCAATCACCTGCCGTTGCCCATGGCCCTCGTGCTGCTGGCCACGATGGCAGTCGCCGGTGCGATCGCTGCCCGGCACGATCGTCGCCTGCTCTTTGCTTACGCTCTGATCCTGCTGCCGCTGGTTCCCGTGGCCAACCTGATTCCGATCTACCGGGCCGCCGCCGACCGCTATCTCTATCTGCCGATGGCGGGCGTGGCGGTGGTCGTGGCGTGCATGCTCGACGCGCCCTGGCTCGCCGGCCGCGAGCCGCTCCGACAGCGGCTCCTTGTCGGCTGTATGGCGGCGGTCGCGGCGCTCGGAGTGGTCTGCATCGAACGCCAAACGGTATGGGCCAATTCGCTCGCCCTCTGGGACGATTCCTATCGCAAAAATCCCGGCTCGGTCACCAACGCCGCGGGCCTCGGCGAGGCACTCAGGGAAGCCGGCCGGCTTCATGAAGCAGAACAGTTCACTCGCGAGGCGATCCGGCTCTCGAATGGAGAGCGGGGAGACGCCTGGGCCACGCTCGCCCTCATTCTCGACGAACAGGGGCGTGCGGCCGACTCCGCCACAGCGCTCGCCAAGGCATTGGAACTCGAACCCAGGCTTTCCGACCCCGAGGCCCGAGTGCAATCGCTGGCGATGGACCGCGCGATGGCGGAGGATCTCAAGCGGCTGCTCGGCACGACGAAAGTCGGCTGGCCAGAGCGGGAAAAAACAGGATACTGACGGCATGGCACGCCCACCCACCGCAGCGATTCCGGTCCGCGACACCGTCCCGCCCACCACGCAGGCCAACCGCTGGCGCGACTTCCTGCTCCACGCAGCCATCATCGTACTGGCGGGACTGTGGATCTATTCGCCGGCTTACCACGGCGACTGGCTCTGGGACGACGACCAGCTGCTCACGGCCAACCCGGTCGTGCAGTCGGGCACGCTTCAGGGCCTGTCCAAGCTCTGGTTCAAGCCCGACGGCGCTGACTTCTTCCCGCTCTCCTACACCGCGCTCTGGGCGCAGTGGCCCTTCTTCAAGAACCAGCCCACCGGCTACCACGCCACCACCATCACATTGCACGTGATCGCCAGCCTGCTGCTCTGGGCCCTGCTCTACCGCATGCGGGTTCCGGGGGCGTGGCTGAGCAGCCTGATCTTCGCCATCCATCCGGTCGCGGTGGAATCGGTGGCCTGGGTGTCGGAAACCAAGAACACGCTCTCGCTGCCGCTGTTTCTGCTCTCCTGCCTCTGCTGGGTCGTGCAGGACGAAGAACGCGAAGGCCCCCGCCGCACGCGGTTCTACCTGCTCTCGATCGTTTTGTTCCTGCTGGCGATGCTGGCGAAGACGTCGATGGTGGGATTGCCTGTGCTGCTGTTGCTCCACGCCTGGTGGAAGCGTGGCACGGTGACGCTGCAGGACGTGATCCGGGCAGCCCCATTCTTCCTGATCTCACTCGTGCTCGGCATCATCACGATCCAGTATCAGCACGGCCGCGCCATCGGCGCGGAGAAGATCCTCGTCGGCGGCGTAGCCTCGCGGATCGCCACCGCGGGCATGGCGATCCTCTTCTATCTCAAGCAGATCGTCTGGCCGGTGAACCTGCTGCCGATCTACCCGCGGTGGGAGGTCGATCCACCCAAGGCCTGGCAGTTTCTGGCCTGGCCGGTGATCGCCGCCGCAGCCGCGTGGCTCTGGGCCAACCGGGGCACGGCCGACCGCCCTGGCTGGGGACGGCATGCGCTCTTCGGCCTCGGATTCTTCCTGCTGATGGTGCTGCCCGTGCTCGGCTTCGTGACCATCTCCTACATGCGAATCACGTGGGTGGCCGACCACTTCATCTACCTGCCGATGATCGGGGTGATCGCCCTGATCGGCGCGGCGGCGACGCGTTGGTATGAACGCTCGACGGCGTCGGCACAGCCACTGATCCTAGCGGGCGGGACCATCGCGTTGGCCGCCTTCGGCCTGCTCGCATTTCGCTATGCCAACGCGTGGGCCAGCGAAGACGCCCTCTGGACGCACACGCTCAAGATCAACCACGACGCCTGGCAGGCGCACAACCGTCTTGGCGCCAAGAAATTTTCCCGCGGCGACATCGAGAGCGGCTACTACCACTTCACGCAGTCCACCAGGCTTCGGCCCGACCTCGGGGAAACGCACAACAACCTCGGTTCGGCCCTCTCAGCCAAGGGCCGCCTCGATGAGGCCATCAAGGAGTTTACCGTGGCCTGCCGGCTGATGCCCAATGTGCCGGCGATGCGGGTGAACCTCGCCAACGCGTTGTTCCAGGCCGGACGCTTTGCTGAAGCCAGTGATGCCTACCACTTTCTCCTGGAGAAGGAGCCGAACAACCCGGCGTTCCTCAATAACTATGCCGTCACCCTCTTTCGCCAGGGCAACAAGGAGGAGGCCATCCGCTTCTTCCGCAGGGCGCTCGAGATCAACCCGACCATGAAGGATGCCCGCGAGGGACTGTCGGTTGCACTCGGCGAGCAGCCCGCCGCGCCCCCGCCAGGACGGCCACTGCAAGCGGAGCAGCCCCTGCAACCCCAGCAGTCCCCGACGATGCCGGCGCAATCGACCCTCGGTCCGCCTCCGTTCTCGTCGCCGACTCCCGCCGGCAAGTCATTCGATCCGCTCGGCATCCAGGGCAAGTGAGCGGGAGAATGCCGCAGCCTTGCGCAAGAAGCCCCCGGCGGAAGCCGGGGGACTCCGGGCGTGAAGACCAGCCCGCGTGCCATGCAGATCCGGGACAAGCTCAACGATCCCGGTCGCTCTTCACCCCAGCCATGTCTTCCAGGCGAGCCGGAGCAACTCACCGATGCTCCGCCTGCTCTCGGCGAAATCCGCTTTGCTCGAGCCGCGTTGCCGGTCGGTGAACGTGATGGGCACTTCCGCAAGCCGGCCACCGGCCCGGTGCACCCTCCAGAGCAGATCTTCCTGGAACGCGTAGCCCCGCGCGAACGGTCCGGACACCCGGTCGAAGATCGCCAGTCGCACCGCGCGAAACCCGCTCGACGCATCGTAGATCGGCACCCACAACACCCACCGCGTAAACCAGCCAACCAGTCGGCTGGCCACGTGACGCGAGAGGGGCCAGCCCACGGTTTGTCCACCCGGCACCCGCCGTGAGCCCACGACCACGTCAACGGGCCTGCCCCCCACGGGCTCCAGTGTCGCCAGGAGACGCGGGATGTCGGCCGGATCGTGGCTGAAGTCGGCGTCCATGTTGACGGCCACCTCGAATCCATGCTGGCGACCGACTTCAAAGCCCTCCAGGATCGCGGTGCCGAGGCCGCGACGTCCACAACGCACCAGCACGTGCAGACGCGGCTGCTCTGCCGCGCGGTCGAGGGCGACTCGCCCGGTGCCATCGGGGGAATCGTCGTCGACGATGAGCAGTTGCAGGTCGGGCGAAACCGCCAGCACGCGGTCGACCAGCGCCGCGATGTTGTCGTGCTCGTTGTACGTGGCCGACACGACGAGCACGCGGCCTGATGGCCAATCCGTTTTCGAATGGATGTCTGCGGTGGAGGACATAACGCCGGCTACATTAGCACGATTGGCACGCTCCGGGAAAAGTGCCGCATCCGACGGGAACGCCTGGAGTTTACGTGCGTTCAGCCACCGCGTCGCAGGCGTGCGAACAGCCGCCGGTAGTCACCCAGCCGCACCGCGGCGACGACCGGGCGTCCCGACGATTGTGCCAGCAGGTCCTCCTCGATCACGACCATGTCCGAATCATCCAGTTCGGTGGCTGCGGTGGCGCCGAGCGGGCTGGGCTCGGACGGCAACTGCGGGCCGCCAACGTTCTGGTCAGATTCGCCGGCATGGGGCCGCGCGCCGCCGTGGCCCGCGGCCGTCCCGGGCCGGGTGTCGGCGAGTTCGGCCAACTGCCGCACGAGCGCCGCCCCCTCGCAACTGGCGACACGCTGATGGCCACTGAATTCGTCGGGCGACCTCATGAGATAGCGTTCCACGATGCGCTCTTCCTGCTCGAAGAACTCCTGAAAGGGGTCGGCCGAGGCATCGAAGACGAATTCCACGTCCGGACCGTGCCAGGGATCGATCTGGCCGCCGCGGCATGGCCCATCATCATCCCGGCCAAGAATCGAACCGACGTCGGCGAACTCCTCCGTCGGAACGTCGCCGGGGTGGTCGTCGAGCGAGCCGAACTCGATCACGCCCACGCCGCTTTCGCCACCGTGTTCGTGCACCACATACCGGTCAGCGGAGGTGTCAACCGTATCGTCCTGACATTCCTCGATGCCACGGTCACTCTTCCGACTCGAGGATGTCGAGGCGGTGTCGGTGGAGTCATGGCAGGTCTCTCCTGCCACGAACTGGCCGAACAGCGCAGGGGACGGCAGCTTCTGTATCTCCTGCCAGGCAGCGGCGATATCGGAAGGCTTCACCCGCCGCCTGGCATCAGCCAGGAGCACGATCGCCTGATCGCAGAGTTGGTTCATCAGTCGCGGCACGCCGTCGGCAACGCTGTAGACGGCGTCGTCGCACCCGGGCTCGAAGCACGTGTCCCATTCGAGGAACGCGGCCCTGGTCTGCGTCCTCAGGTAGGCCACGGCCTCCGCGTGATCGAGCGGCTCGAGGTAGGACCGAACGGCGATCCGCTGCGCGAGACTCTCCATCTTCGGCGAGGCGAGCCGCTCTTCGAGGGCCGCCGGACCGGCCAGTACGACGTGGACAGCCGGCAGGGGCGTCGGCGTGTTCGCCAGCAGCCGCAGTTCTTCGATGAGCCGCAGCGGAAGCGTGTGGGCCTCGTCCACCAGGATCACGAGCCCCGACCCAGTGGCGGCCAGTTCCCGCACCACCTCGGCCACGGCGATCCGCAACTCGGCTTCGTCGAGGCCACGGTAGGGCTGGGCCAGATCGGCGAGGATCGACTGCCACAGCGCCCGCCGGGTGCAGATCCGCGCGCCTGACAGGAGGGCCACCCTGAAGTCCTCGGCCACGCTCTCGCTCACCTTCGCCAGGAGGAGCGACTTGCCCGTGCCCGGCGGCCCGATCACCAGCGAGATCCCCTCGGCGCGGCGGATCGCGCGGTCGATGGCGTGCAACGCTGCATCGATCACCTTCGCCGGGTGATAAAACTGCGTGCGTGGGACGGCCATGAAGGGACGGGTGGAGGGGTGCCGACGGGATTGATGCACGGGTTCGAGTATCCAGAGGTGGCGTTCGCGACTTCCGACCCATGAGATTTCGGCCAACGGCCTCGCCTTCCTGCACCGCCCGACGCCGCCGTAGACTTTGTCACGTGGAGAAAACGGCCCGTCCCTGACCGGTGGCACCGGATATGACGACCAGAGGCAATCGCGTGTTCCGTGTGAAGATTTGCGGGGTGACCACCGCCGCCGATGCGGCACTGGTCGCCGCGGCGGGTGCAGATGCCATCGGTCTCAACTTCGTGCAGGGCTCGCCCCGTCAGCTCGACCGATCCCGCGGTCGTGATGTGGCCGTCGCCATTCCCGCCGGAGTTCTCCGGGTGGGCGTCTTCGCGGGCATGCCGGCCGTCGACATGCTTCGGATCGCGCGCGAGCTGAACCTCGACGCCATCCAACTGCACGGTCATCTCGACGGGACGCAGGCACCGGTCGACCCGCCCGAACGGTGCGGCGAACTCGCCGGCCTCCCCGTCATCCGG
>JBIIOL010000600.1:0-2574 GCA_044336965.1 Pirellulales bacterium
TCGCCACGATGTATCTCTGTGGCGACCGGATGAATCCCGTGCTGATCGTCATGCCCTTGCTCGTGCTCGCGCTTGGTGTGTCGGGGGGCATCCACCTCGTGAACTACCTCGTCGAGTCGCTCGCCTCGGGTGGCAGAAGCGGTGCCGCGGCCCGGGCGATCCGCCTCGGCTGGCTGCCCTGCCTGTTGTCGGCCGGCACGACCGCGATCGGTCTGGCGTCGCTAGTCGTCAGTGAACTGGAGCCAATCCGTGCGTTTGGTTTCCATGCATCGATCGCGGTGATGGCCGCATTGATCTCGCTGTTTCTCATCGTGCCGGGCGTGTTCGAGCGGTGGCCGATCGCCGACCGAAGGCTGCAGTCCCATCAGGGCGCGGCAGTGGGATCGGGCCACGGCGGTGGTTTCACGAAGGGATTTGCCACGTTCTGCATCCGCTTTGCGCCGGCGATCGTCGCGGTGTTCTTCACTGCCATGGCCTTCGCCGGGGTGGGCGTGCCAGGCATCCGAACCTCGGTCCGCATCGACACGCTCTTTCCGCCCGAGAGCCGCGTGATCAGCGATTACCGCTGGATCGAGGAGCACATCGGGCCGCTGGTTCCGATCGAGGTGATGCTGGAGTTTTCCAAAGACTCGACCGTGCCGCCTGCGGAACGGCTGGCTCTCCTCGAACGCGTGGCCGACCGAACTGGGCAAACGGTGGGCGCAAGCACGGTGATGTCGGCCGCCCTGTTCCTGCCCGACACGCCGCAGGGCACAGGTCCGCTGGCGTCTGCGCGACGGCGGGTGGTGGCCAAGAAGCTGGAACGCAGCCTCGTCGCGATCGACGACATGAAATACATCCGCAATCGTGATGGCGGACAGCTCTGGCGGGCGACGGCCCGGATTTCAGCGCTTCGCGAGGTGGACTACGGCGTTTTGCTCGACAAGGTGCGGAAGGACATCGAACCGGTCATTGCCGAGGCGGGGGGGACTAGCCGTGGTATCAGTGTCTCCTGCACGGGGATCATGCCGCTGGTGCACGCCATTCAAAACACTCTGCTCTCCGACCTCTTCTGGAGTTTTCTTTCGGCCTGTGCGCTGATTCTCGTGGTGATGATGTTCGTGGAGCGGGGCGTGTTCGCGGGGCTTGTGGCGATGATCAGCAACGTCTTTCCGATGATTCTGATGTTTGGCTTCCTAGGCTGGACGCGGACGCCCCTCGACATCGGCAGCGTGATGACCGCGTCGATCGCCCTAGGCATGGCGATCGACGGCACGCTGCACTTCCTCACCTTCTACCGCCGGTCCATCGACTCGGGCCTCGCGCCGGCCGCGGCGGTGTATGCGGCGTTCGAACACTGTGCCGCAGCGATGACGGAGAGCACGATTGTCTGCGCCCTCGGCATCCTGATCTTCTCGCTCAGTTCCTTCGCGCCGACGAGCCGGTTTTCCTGGATGCTCGCTGCCTTGATGATGGCGGCGTTGGCCGGCGACCTCGTGCTCCTGCCGGCGATGCTGGTCGGCCCGCTGGGCCGCTGCTTCAAGGTCCGGCATCGGGCCTAGTGGGCTTACAAAAAGCCTCGGACGGGAGTCCGGGGACACCGGGGGTTGGGCTCTTCCCGGCTCTGCGCCTACCCGATGCCGTGGCGGATGGCCCACACGGCGGCCTGCGTGCGGTCGCCGAGCGCCAGCTTGCGAAGCATGTTTTGCACGTGCTCCTTGACCGTCTCGATGCTGATGGCGAGCGAGTCGGCGATCTCCTGATTGGAGAGCCCCATCGCCACCAGTCTCAGCACCTGCATTTCTCGGGGCGTGAGGGGCACCTCGAGATCGTCCGGGACCGTCTTGTTCGACATCGAGGTGGCGATGCGACGGAACTCCCCGGATCGCGCGGGTGGTGTGCCGCGTGCGGCATTCGTGACCGCTTCGATCAGTTGCTGTCGGGAGGCTGTCTTGAGCACGTAGTCGGAGGCGCCGGCCGAGATGGCACGCGCGATGTAGGTGGGGCTGTCAAAGGAGGAGAGCATCACGACCCGGGTGTCGGGAGAGGCCTCCCGAATCGTCTTGACCGACTCGATCCCGTCGCCGGAGCCTCCGCCCGAACCTTTGTCTGAATTCAGCCGGACATCGAGCGTGACGACGTCGGGCCGGAGCTTCCTGGCAAGCTTCACCGCTTCCGCGGCATCCATCGCCTCTCCCACGATTTCGATGCCAGAATCCTTGAAGACGCTGGCCAGCCCATGACGCACGATCTCATGGTCGTCCGCGATGAGGACGCGGATCATGGCAGATGGCGACGATGGGGATGGTGGTGTCTGCGGCATGAGGGCGTGGGTGCGTGCGGGGGAATAAGCCCCCCTGCCAGTGATGAAAAGAAGAGTATAACAGAAGCTTCGTGCGAAAAAGGGATCAGCGTGGCGACGAGGGCAACGCGGGCCTCCGTGGCTCAGAGGGTGCAGTGGTGATGGTCATGAGTGAGCTGCCGGGCCTCCCTGCGAACACGATGCACGTGCTCCGTGAGTCGAACGGGGTGGTCGCGGTATGGAAGCCGGCGGGGCTGGCCACGCAGGCACCCACGGGCATCCCTTCCGCGGAA
>JBIIOL010000601.1:0-2570 GCA_044336965.1 Pirellulales bacterium
GGCGGTGCCGGTGCACTTGGGGATCGGCCTCGCGATGGGCATGATGGAGTTCGGGCTGGCGATGCTGGCGGCGAACATGGCGTTCGTGCCGGCGCCCGTCCTGCGGCGGCTCCTGCGGCCGCTCCTCGGCCGGCCTGCGGGAGCCGCATCGCATCGCGCATGACAGACACCACTGGCATGACCGGCTCGCCGCGCACGATCCGCCTGACGCTGGCCTACGAGGGCACGCGGTACTCGGGCTGGCAGAGCCAGCCCGGCCGGGCGACGGTGCAGGGGGCGCTCGCCGAGGCGATTCGGGGCGTCACTGGCGAGACGATCCTGCCACGGGGCTCCAGTCGCACCGACGCCGGCGTGCATGCCCTCGGCCAGGTGGTGGCATTCACGACCGCAAGCAGTCTCGAGCCGGGGGTGTGGGTGCGGGCGCTCAATGCCAAGCTGCCCTCCGACATCACCGTGGTGGAGGGATTCGCCGCCCCTGACGGCTTCGATCCGGTCTGGGCCGCCGTCCGCAAACGCTACCGCTACCGCATCCATGATGCGGCTTGGCGACCGGTGCTCCAGCGGCATCTGGTCTGGCGGTGGAAATCCCGGCTCGATGTGCCCGCAATGCAGGCCGCCGCCGCCGAACTCGTCGGTGAACACGATTTCACCAGCTTCGAAACCACCCCCTCCACAAGGTTGTCGAAAGTTCGCACAATCCATACCGCCGAGGTCTTTCGCCACTCGGGCTACGACGACGCGGCCGATGCCGAGGTGTGGCTGGAGGTCGTCGGCAACGGTTTTCTCTACAACATGGTGCGGATCATCATGGGATCGCTCGTGATGGTTGGCTCCGGCAAGCGGAAGCCAGAGTGGATCCGCGAGGTGATCGCAGCCAGGAGCCGGCCGGTCGCAGGCCCGACGGCGCCCCCGCAGGGGCTTGTGCTCGTGTCGATCGAACTCGACCTCAGTGTGACCCATAGTCCAGCCTCACCGAATCCGTCGACAGCATGGCAAGAATCCCCGAACAGCTCGGCAAACTGACCCTCAGCCGACAGCTGGGCATGGGGCGGCACTGCCAGGTCTGGGAGGCCGTGGACACAGATACGGGCCGGCGTGTGGCGGTAAAGGTCGTCGTTCCCGAGATGGCGAATGACCAGGGGGAGCGACGGCTGCTCCGCCACGAACTGACGGTGGCACGAAGCCTCGATCATCCGGCCGTCATCCACATCGATGAGTTCTCCGTGACCGGCGGACTGCCACTCCTGGTCATGGAACTCTACCCGCATGCCAATCTCAAGAAGCAGGCTTTGGCGGGCGTCGACGAGATCGCGCCCCGGTTGCACCGCATCATCACGCAGGTCGCCTGGGCACTCGACCACATGCACGGCCGCGGCTGGGTGCATCGCGACGTGAAGCCAGAAAACGTGCTCGCCTCTCCCGACGGCGAGGTGAAGCTGATCGACCTGGCGATCGCCGCACGCAAGTCCGGAATCATCAAGAGGCTCCTGGGCGGCAAGGTGAAGGCGCAGGGCTCGCCGAGCTACATCGCGCCAGAGCAGATCCGAGGCCTGCCGGTCGACCCGCGGTCCGACATCTATTCCCTGGGCTGCGTGCTGTTCGAGATGCTGGCAGGCATGCCGCCATACACCGCGTCCACCACCGAGGAACTTCTGCACAAACACCTGTCGGCGAAGCCGCCCTCGGTCGAGGCCTTCAACCGGAATGCCACCGCGAGCGTCTCGAAGCTGATCCGGCAAATGCTCGCCAAGCAGCCGGCCGACCGGCCCGCCTCGATGAAGGAAATCGTGCAGCACGTCGGCGCAATCAAGTTCCTGAACCGGGTGGGCGGCTGAACGGGGTGAACCCGGGATAATGCCGAATTGACGCAGGGTTCGGCCAGCGGTGACAATCTCCAGTTCACCCCGTTCCCGTGAGGTCATCTGATGTCGTCCGGACTGCATCGACTGCCGCTCGAAAAGCCCATCTACGAGATCGAAGACAGGATTTCGCAACTGGAGGCCGCACCGGTCGGCGGACAGGAGCAGGAAGAGCTGCGGCGGCTGAAGCGGGAACTGGTCGAGGTCCAAAAGAACGTGTTCGGGAGCCTCGACCCCTGGCAGACGGTCGAGGTGGCCCGCCATCCCAATCGACCCAAGACGAGCGACTACCTGTCGCTCGTCTTCGACGAATTAGTCGAACAGCACGGCGACAAGGCGTTCGGCGACGACCCGGCGATGCTCACCGGCTTCGCGAAGCTCGAACAGCACAAGGTGCTGGTGATCGGCCACCAGAAAGGCAAGACGCTCGCCGAGCGGCAGGCCTGTCACTTCGGCTGCGCCCATCCCGAGGGCTATCGCAAGGCGATGGGCAAGATGCGGCTGGCGGCGAAGTATGGTCTGCCGGTGATCTGCCTCATCGACACCCCAGGCGCCTATCCAGGCATCGGCGCCGAGGAGCGTGGTCAGGCCCAGGTGATCGCCGAGAGCATGTTTCTGATGGCGACGCTCCCCGTGCCGATCCTCTGTGCCGTCATCGGCGAGGGTGGCTCGGGTGGGGCGCTTGGCATCGGCGTCGGCGACCGGGTGGCG
>JBIIOL010000105.1:0-8967 GCA_044336965.1 Pirellulales bacterium
GACGACTCGGTGGAGAGCCAGCTCTGGAACGTGCACGGCCTCGCCCACAAGGTGGTCTGGGAGGCGGAGTTCTCCTATGCCAACAGCACGCAGAGCATCACGCAGTTTCCACTCTACGATCAGATCGACGACGACACGATCAATCAGTACCGGCGCAACATTCCCTACTGGGATTACGGCGCCATCCCGGGGCAGGCCACACCGCTCCAGTCCCCGTTCGTTTTCGGGCCGAGCAATAAATATGACCCGCGGACATACGCCGTCCGCCGCGGCATGGGAGGCTGGGTGACCGGCCCGACGGAAATCGCCAACGACCTGACGGCCTTCCGGCTGGGGGCGCGGCAGCGGTGGCAGACGAAGCGCGGCCCGATGGGCAACCGCCGGATCATCGACTGGATCGTCTTCGACGTGGACGGCGAACTCTTTCCGACCACGAGCCAGAACTTCGGCCAGACGCTCGGCCTCTGGCAGTATGACTTCCGCTGGCACGTCGGCGACCGCACCACGCTGCTCTCGACCGCCGACGTGGACTTCTTCACCGGCGGCCAGCAGCTCTACACCTTTGGTGCGCTGCTCAACCGCACGCCCCGCGGCAGCTTCTATATAGGCTTCAATGAATTCGGCGGCCCGATCGATGCCAGCGTGCTCACCGGCTCCTACACCTACCGCATGAGCCCCAAGTGGGCGAGTTCCTTCGGCACGGCGCTCAACCTCAAGGGGATGAACATCGGGCAGAATTTCCAGCTCGTGCGGATCGGCGAATCGTTCCTGATGACGTTTGGCTTCAACGTCGACTACAGCCGCAACAACGTCGGCTTCACGTTCAACCTCGAGCCGCGGTTCCTGTCGCGGACACAGTTCGCCAGCCGCACCGGCCTCGACATACCGATGGCTGGCGCCTACGGGCTCGAGTGAGCACGGACCCGCGGGGCCATATGCCAGGCGGCGAAGAGCGCGGCCAGCAGGGCGTAGGCCGCCGCGAGCGTGAGCGGGCCGCGGCCGGTCGCCTCGGCGGGAAGATTCCCGATGTCCCATGGCAGGAAGAGCCGGCCGTCGGCGAATGGGGAATGGATCACGCCACAGAGCGTGCAGGCAGCGGCGGCCAGGCACCAGCCGGCAGCCGCCAGAAGCTTCCGGTCGATGAGCGCCGCCAGCAGGCCGGCCCAGAGCAGGCTCGTGACGATGAAGCCCGAGGAGAGGAGGCGGATCGAGAAGAGCTCACGGGCCAGCGGGCCGGTCGGCACGGCCCCCGCGGCGATGAGCTTGTCGGCCTGGATCGTCACGAGTGCGGCGAGCGCCGGCACGCACGCGATCGCCACGGCCGGATAGTGCCGCTGCGGTGTGGCATGAAAACTCTGGGCGGTGATCTCCAGACCGATGAAGACGAGGATCGGGAGGATCGCCGGGCCGGGGATGGCCTGGTACAGGTAGGCAAAACTGCCGGTGAGGCCGGCGATTCCAATGAAGACCGCCGTGGCGAGCGTGTAGGCCGCGCGTCCGCCCATCGCCTTGTAGGCAGGGTGCCCGATGTAGGGCGTGGTCTGGATCACACCGCCACAGGCTCCGGCGATGATCGTGGCGATTCCTTCGACGCCGATGATGGAGCCGGTGTCGTATTCATCGCCCGCCGCTGCGGCGCTCTCGGTGCAGTCGATGCCGCCGACGACCGTCCCGAGTGCGAAGGGAATCACGATCGGCAGATATTTCACGGTGTCGCTCCAGGCCTCCAGCCACTCCAGTCTCAGGGCTGACAGCCATTCCACCGGCCAGAGCGCGGCCTGCGGATCGATCGCGGCATGCGCAGCACCCGCGGGAATCCAGCCTGTGGCGGTTCCGATCAGATGGACGATGCCGCCCACCACGAGAGCGGCCAGGGCTCCGGGAATACGACCGGGGAACGGAATCTGCGCGGTCAGCGCCGCCAGCACGATGCCCAGCGAGGCGAGGCCCACGAGCGGCGAATCGAAAATCTCCAGAAGCGGCAGGAATGTGATCAGGGCGAGAGCGATGGCTGCCAGGCTGCCGAGCAGCCCCGCCCGCGGCACGATCCGTCGGACCGCTCCGGCGATGCCACTGCAGCAGACTTTAAAGATGCCACTGGCGACGATCGCACACATGCCGACGTGCCAGGCGTGGCGGGCGGCAGCCTCCCGCTCCATGCCTCCGGCGATCGACGCGGCGTAGGCCGGCCCGAGCACGAAGAAGACCATGCCGAACGTGCTTGGCGTGTCGAGCCCCAGTGGCATGGCGGTGATGTCGGACCGGCCGGTTCTCCGGGCGAGTCGGAAGGCCATCCATGTGAAGATGAGGTCGCCCACCACCACGCCCACAGCCGTGCCCGGCACGAAGTGGGAAAGGGCGAACTGGGCCGGATAGTCGAAGACGGCGGCCAGCAGGGACACGGCCAGCACCAGATCGGCAAGATTGTCGAGCGATAGACCGAAAAACGCGTTGATGTCGCCCGGCGTGGCCCAGCGGTAGGGCTGTGTCGGAGCGGGAGACTGGCGTTTTCCCATGGGGCCTGTCCATGACCGGAGGGCGGCATCGTGCGGCAGGGGCTGTCAACAGATCCGTGCGGGAATGTCGTTCCAGCAGCCGGAAAAGTCAAACCGGCTCGGTAAAGCCGGCTCGTTGGAAGCCAGCACGGCCGGGGCGGAATTCCCCGCAGCCCCATGTCGGTGGCTATACTCAAAACCGGGCATGCGACCTCCGCGGGGGTCGCTGAGCGAACTTCCGGCGTCTGTTTTTTCTCGCGAACCTTCCCCGTTGTCCCTGCGTAGGACAGATGGATTTGCACGAGTCCCACCCCAGTTCAGGGCATGGCAACCGATCCGGCGGCGGTTCGGTTGTCCAACCGTTGACTCAGGCCTTGGGGGCGGGGGCGGGGACGACGGACGAGGAACTGTTTGGTCGGGTTCGGGCAGGAGACGACGCGGCCGCATTCGAGTCGCTCGTTCACCGGTACGAGCACGAGTTGTTCAGCTACCTGCGACGCTACCTCGGTAGCGCGGAGATGGCGGAGGATGTGTTCCAGGCAACGTTTTTGCAGGTGCACCTGAAGCGGGAGAATTTCGAGGAAGGCCGGCGGTTTCGCCCCTGGCTCTACACGATCGCAACCAATCAGGCCATCGATGCCCAGCGTCGCAATCGTCGCCACCGGATGGTGAGCCTCGATCATCGCACGGGCGGGGATGACGACGTTGGTTCGCTCGTGGAAATGCTGTCGGGCAGCGACCAGACGGCCGATCAGAAGATGGAGGACGCGGAGGCGAAGGATTGGGTGCGGTCGGCGGTCGAGGAACTTCCCGATCCGCTCAAGAGCGCGCTGGTCCTCGTCTATCACCAAGGCATGAAGTATCGAGAGGCGGCGGATGTGCTCGGCATTCCGGTTGGAACCGTGAAGAGCCGGTTGCACGCCGCCTTGCTGAAGCTCAACGAATCGTGGCAGCAAAGCGGCCACGGTGTTGGGGGACCGGAATGAAAGCGATGAAAACGAACCTGACGCCCCACTGAAGGTTCGTCGTGAATCACGAATGATGTGAGTATTTGTCATGCGAGAAGATCTTGTCGGCCACCTCTTGGGGGCCCTCGAACCCTCCGAATCGAAAGCGATTGAGATGGCGTTGGCCGATCCGCAGAGCGGACCGGGTTTGCGTCAGGATCTCGAACGTTTGCGATTGGCGCTCAGGCCGCTGGCTGGAGACCGCGACGTGCTGCAGGCTTCGGCCGGCCTGGCAGGTCGTACGATGCGATTCATTGTGGAGCAGGAGGCAGCCGCCCAGGCTGCGACTGCCCGGCCGCTGCCGATGCCGCGAGGCCTGTCGGCGGAGGATGCACCGCCGCGGGGCCGCGGCACACGTGCCGGTTCCCGTGCCTGGATCGATCGCGCCATCGTGGCCGCCACGGCCCTGGCCGCCTGCGTGCTGGTAGCACCTCTCCTGCTCGACTCGATCACGCAGTCACGCGCCCGGCGTGCGGAGCGAAATCTGCTCAAGACATCGGGGGCGCTTCAGGGCTACGCCGACGCCCATCGGGTCTTCCCCACACCGCCCAGTGCCGGACCGCTGTCACGGGCCGGGCTCTATGCCCCCACCCTCGTCTCGGAGCAGCGGCTCGTGGCCGACGACGGCACGCTTCTCTGTCCCGACACCGCGCTTTCCAAGGGCGGCACCTTCCGGGTGCCGACGCTCGAGGAACTCAATGCCGCCATCGGGACGCCGCAGTTCGAGGAGATGGTTCGGGCGATGGGGGGCGACTACGGCTACACGCTCGGCCATCGCGATGCCTCGGGCACGTTGCAGCAGAACCTCGATCGGCGGCGGGCCCATCATCCGCTCATGGCCGATGCCCCGAACGACGGTGGCGAACGGAGCAGCAATCATCCTGACGGCATTCATCACGTGCTGTTCGAGGATGGCCGCGTGAAGCGGGTCGCCCCGACAGACTTGCATCACGACGACCACCTCTTCAAGAATCACGACGGCAAGGTGGCCGCCGGCGTCGATGAGGAAGACGCCGTCATCGGCGACTCGGAAGACCAGCCGTAGGGTGTGAAAGCGGCTGGTGCCAAGTCGGCCGGCGTTTCTGCCTGGCGAGGTCCAGATGACAGAGCGTATCCCATCGCTAACGCTCCGGGCTTTTATTGAAACCTGATGGATCCGTGAGGGGCTGCCCATGCCCCGAGAGCCGGCGTTGCTGACAAGCGCAGGCAGGATGCCGAAGCGGAGGCGATCTGGCTAGCGTAGTCAGTATCGAGTGCGCGGAGGCCAGGATGGCCATAGCGAACGTCCGGCGACGGGGCGTGGGCAGCCCCGAACCGTTGCAAGTGTTCCAATGCCGGCTAAGGCGCCTACTTGGCCGCGATCGACTGCTTGGCGGCGATGGCGATCGCATCGGCCGTGATGCCGAAGTGCTTGTAGAGGGCAGGGGCCGGGCCCGATGCGCCGAAGCTCGTCATGCCGACGAACCGGCCCCGCGGGCCGATCCAGCGATCCCACCCAAAGCCACAGGCCGCCTCGCAGGCGACCCGCGCAGTGACGGCCTTGGGCAGCACGCTCTCGCGGTAGGCTTCGTCCTGCTCCTCGAACTGATCCCAGCTCGGCATGCTGACCACGCGGGCATGCACGCCATCCGCCGCCAGTTTCTCGGCGGCCTCGAGGCAGAGTTGCACCTCGCTGCCAGTGCCGATCAGGATGCACTGCGGCTTGCCGTCGGCGGCGTCCTTGAGCACATAGGCCCCCTTGGCGACGCCCGCGGACGAACCGTGGGTGGTGCGGTCGAGCGTGGGGAGGTTTTGCCGCGAGAGCACGATCACGGCAGGGCGGTCGGCCCGCGCGATGACTGCACGGTAGGTCTCGGCCACCTCGTTGGCGTCGGCGGGGCGAAACACGCTCAGCCCCGGCACGGCACGGGCGGTGGCAAGTTGCTCGATCGGCTGGTGTGTCGGCCCATCCTCACCAAGGCCGATCGAGTCGTGCGTGAGCACGTAGATGACGCCCAGGTTGCCGATCGCTGAGAGCCGCAACGCCGGCTTCAGGTAGTCGAGGAACACAAAAAACGTGGCGCAGTAGGGACGCAGACCGGAGAGCGCGAGCCCATTGCAGGCCGATGCCATGCCATGTTCGCGAATGCCGAAGTGGAAGTTACGGCCCGAGAAGGAGCCATGGCCGAAGTCGCCGGCCCCCGGCACGAGCGTCATCGTCGACGGGGCCAGGTCGGCCGAGCCGCCGAGAAACCACGGGATGGCGCCGCTGAGCGCCTGAATCACCTTGCCGCTCGAGACGCGGCTGGCCAGCCCCTTGGCGTCGGCCGGGAAGCACGGAATGGCCGAGTCCCAGCCCGCGGGCAGCCGGCCTGCGATGAATGCCGCCAGCTCCGCCGCCACGGCAGGGTGCGACGTGGCCTGGGTTGCCACCGTCTGCCGCCATGACTCGCGGGCGTTGCGGCCACGGTCTCCCATCGTCCTGGCGAACCGCTCCGGCACCTCCGGGGGCACGAGGAACTGCGCGTCGGCCGGCCAGCCATAGGCGGCCTTGGCGCCCTTGATCTCGTCAACGCCCAGCGGCGCACCGTGCGACTCGTGTGACCCGGCCTTCTTGGGTGCCCCGTAGCCGATGACGCTCTTCACGATCACCAGAGTCGGCTTGTGCTGCTCGCTCTTGAAGGCCTGCAGGGCCTCCTTCAGCGCCGCCGTGTCGTTGGCGTCGGCCACGTGTTCGACCCGCCAGCCCATCCCCTCGAACTTCTTCGCGACGTTCTCGCTGAAGGCCAGATGCGTCTCCCCCTCGATCGTGATCGAGTTGTCGTCGTAGATCCAGCAGAGGTTCGCGAGGCCGAGGTGGCCGGCCATGGAGGCGGCCTCGGTGGCCACACCCTCCATCAGGTCGCCGTCGCTGCAGAGGACGTAGGTGTCGTAGTCGAAGACCACGTGGCCGGGCGTGTTGTAGTGGGCGGCCAGCCAACGCGATGCCATCGCCATGCCGACGGAGTTGCCGCAGCCCTGCCCGAGCGGGCCGGTGGTCGTCTCGATGCCGGACGTCATGTGGTGCTCGGGATGGCCCGCGCAGACACTGTCGAGCTGGCGGAACTTCCTGATCGATTCGAGCGACACGGCCGGCTCGTCGGCGGAGCCAGCGTGCTTCGGATCGCGGCGGATGCCCGCCAGATGGATGAGCGAATAGAGCAGCATCGACGCATGGCCGCAGGAGAGCACGAACCGGTCGCGGTTGGGCCAGAGCGGATCGGCGGGGTCGTATCGCAGAAAGTCGGTCCACACCGTGTAGGCCACGGGCGCGAGCGCCATGGGCGTGCCGGGGTGACCGCTCTTGGCGGCTTCGACGGCGTCCATCGAAAGGGTGCGGATCGTGTCGATCGCGAGGCGATCGATGGCGGTGCCGTGGGACATGTGCGCGGAGGGGGCGGTGGGGGCAGCCATGGGACTGTCGTCTCCAAAAAATTCGTGGATGATCGTCGAGAAGTGTAGGAGCCGGCGGGAATGGCCGTCAACGCAGGCGTCAACGAGCCATGTGATGCCGGTACTCGTCGTCCAGTTCGGCGTAGCTTTTCCGGCAGAGGCGGGAGAGCGTGTCGGCGTCGACCGTGCCGGTGTAGATGCGGACGAGGTATTCGACGAAGGCATCGCGGTACCGGCCCCGCTGCCCGTTCATGAAGAAGTCGGCGAGCCCGGAGATTTCGCTGTAGATCTGCGGCAGACGCTCGTCGGACTGGAAGCCGCGTCGCCCGAGCGCCGTGAGCTCCGACAGCGGCACGTGAAAGCCATCGTCGATCAGCCGTTCCCGCGCCATGGGAGCACGTCCCGCCTGGCGGCCGCCCAGGGTCGAGCCCCACGGCGTCGGCTCCAGGCTCTCCATGTAGCAGGCCGCCGCCTCGATCGCCCAGAAGCCGCAGCGCTCGCCCGCGAGCGGGCTGGTGCGACGCTTCTCGGCAAAGAGTTGGTGCGTGGCTTCGTGATGCACCGTCGTCGGTTCCTGTCCCTCGCCTTCGAAGAACCAGGCCGTGCGTGTGGGCGTCCAGTAGATGCCCAGCGTGCGGGCGATCATCGGTTCGAGCGGTTCGAGCGCCGCAACATAGTCCTGACGATCGGCCGTCAGCCTGGCCGTGAACGCATCGAGGGCCTTCTGCCGCCCTCGCCCTTCCAGTCGCTGCTCCCATTCGGCCGGCTCGAACTGGAATCCGCCAAAGACTTGGAGCCAGGCATCATGGGCCTGTTCGAGCTGGGTGGCCAGGCCGGCCGCCGCCTTCTCTTCGGCGGTCGTGGTGATCTGCCAGTGATCGGAGGCAAACTTCCAGCCCTGCTTGTCGATGTCACGAGGCGTCGGCGGTGCGTTCGTCGGACGGCGAGCCGGAGGCCGATCGTCGTCGTCGGCCTTCGTCCAGCGACCATGGGCGTAGCGTTCGCCGGCGGCGTAACGCTTCTGGCGACCCTGTGGCAGCCAGCCGAACGCGGGAGAATATTCCTCCCCCTTGTCGAGCCGTCTCGCTGCCTCCGGCCACACCCAGCTCCCCTGTCGCTTCACCCAGCCGCCCGCCTCCCGCGCCCTCTCGTGGTCGGGATCGTCACGGAGCGTGCGATAGAGAAGCCTGATGGCTTCGGCCGTCTGGTGTTCGAGCAGTGGCCGCTCGGCAGCGGTCGGATCGGCGCGACGGGACGGCGTCGTCTGCGGTTGGGCCGCCGCCACGGCGAGGGCGAACGTGCCCGCGGCGCGGGTCCGTCGTGCCGCGAGGAAGTCTTCCCAGATCGCCTGCTCGGCGGGCGTGTCGAGCCAGTCGGGCAGCGCGGTGTCGGGGGCTGCGCCTGGAATGGCGAGGATGAACTGCCGTTCCCCCTCTTCAGGCAGTTGCCAGCCGCGGATGAACGTAACGAGTTCGCCGTGGCCACCGGCCTCGGCCCGACGCACGAGGCCGGCCACGACGACCACCCACTCCTCGTCGAGCTGGGCCTCCGTCTTCACGGCAGCCGGCTCCGCCGCGGCTCGCGACCAAGGCGAC
Organism: Pirellulales bacterium; assembly: GCA_044336965.1. Lineage (GTDB taxonomy): Bacteria > Planctomycetota > Planctomycetia > Pirellulales > UBA1268 > CAMCQY01. The sequence goes on from JBIIOL010000105.1 coordinate 8,509, forward strand.
GACAGCACTGCTGCAGCCGCCAGGAGCAGGGTGAGTACACGGCAACGTTGCAGCGTCAGCATGTCGGCCGTGATTCAACTTTCCTCGGCGAAAGCGGAGTCGAACTGCCGCCTGCTCGGTGCGAAGTCGAGTTGCTGCACGAACGCGCAGGCCTCAGCCGCGCCGTGCTCGCGGTCCATGCCGCAATCCTCCCACTCCACGGAGAGAGGGCCCTCGTAGCCGATCTGGTTGAGGGCGCGGATGATCTCCTCGAAGTCCACACCGCCACGGCCTGGCGACCGAAAGTCCCATCCCCGACGCGGATCGCCGAAGTTGAGGTGACTGCCAAGGATGCCATTGCGGCCGTTCAGCAGCGTGACGGCATCCTTCACGTGCACGTGATAGATGCGGTCGTGGAAAGTGCGGATGAATTCCACCGAATCGACGCCCTGCCAGTGCAGATGGCTCGGAACGAAGTTG
>JBIIOL010000106.1:0-8962 GCA_044336965.1 Pirellulales bacterium
GCCCTTCCCCTGGTCCTCGGCCTTCTCGTAGTCGATCGTCACCTTCTCGACGCCTTTGAGCTCGTACTTTCCGCAGTAGTCGTCGGAAGAGTAGAAGGCGCCCTTTTCACCCACGACCAGCACGCCGCTGTTGGCGACATCGGTGATGCCCCACTTCTCAAACACCTCCGCCGGCGGCTTGTTGCCCTTGCGGTCGTACCACCAGAACGGAATCGCCGGCCGCTCCGAAGTCTCGGGGAACTCGAACTTGATGATCGAACTGGCCGGGAAGCTGTCGAAATCGTGGCCCGTGGTCTTCGCCACCACCGAGATGGGATCGCGGAGCCCGCACGAGGCGAAGGGCACCGTCAGTTGATGGCAGGCCATGTCGCCAAGAGCTCCGGTGCCAAAGTCCCACCAGCCGCGGTGCTGGAAGGCGTGGTAGAGACCGGGCCAGTATTCCCGCGCCGGGGCCACGCCAAGCCAGTTTTTCCAGTCCAGCCGCTCAAGCGCCTTGCCGACCTCCTGCTGCTTCTTCTTGATCAGCTCTTGAACGATCTCCGCCACCTCCTCGGCAGTCGTCGTCGGATCCTCCTGCCCGTCCACCTCGGACATCGCCTGGGTCTGGTACTTGCGGACGTTCATGCGGCGATTCGGTCCCTGCGCCCAGACCGGACGATTCGACCAGGCGTAGACCTCTTTGAGGGTGCCGAGGACGCCCGATCGGAGCTGGGCGATCGCCTCACGGGAGGTATCGAGCGCCGTGCCCTGGTTACCCATCTGGGTGCAGACGCCCTTGGAGGCCATCTCCTGTGCGACATTCGCCAGGAGCCTCGCCTCGTAGATCGTCCGCGTCAGCGGCTTCTGCGTGTAGCAACTGATGCCCAGCCGCATCGCATCGAGCGTGGCTGGGGCGTGCATGTGGTCCGGCGTGCTGATGGTGCAGATGTCGATGTTCTTACCGTACTTGGCGAGCAGTTCGCGGTAGTCGGTGAACCGCTCAGCGTTTTTGAACTTCTCCGAGCCGCCCTTCTTTTCGAGCGTGTTGCGATCGACGTCGCAGATGGCGACCACGTTGCCGAAGAGCGCCGCGTTGTCGGAGTCGCTGCTACCCTTGCCGCCCACGCCGATGCAGGCGACGTTGAACTGTTCACCAGCCGACTGGCTCCAGGCCCGGCGGCTACCGGCGGCGACGAAATAGCCGGCTCCGGCCATGGATGCGGTGTGAAGGAAACCGCGACGGGTGGTTGCGGGCATGCGAGCCTCCTGAGAATGTTTCGTAGTTGAAAAGAGCCGCGACCGCGGGTGCACTGGACACCCTGCGGCACATGGCGGCGTGCCGACCAGATTCGTATCGTAATCGGTCAGGACGGTGGTGGGTAGCCGTCAGGCAAGGAGCGGTCAGGGGTGGATTTGACCGATGAGGTGGTTTTTGCCGGCTGTTTGACGAACCCCTCCTGGAGCGGTATCAAACGGTTTCTTCTGTCTGTGAACTGCACGATTTCCCCCGCCCTCATACGCGGAGATACCGAACATGATCCTGGGAAAACTCTGGAAGGCGCTCGCCGCGCAGATGAACAAGGTCGCCAACTACTTCTGGACGGCCGACCCGGTCGCCCAGTTGCAGTATGAGTACGACAAGGCCGTCGACCAAATGAAGGAGGGCCGCGAGGGGCTCGAGCAGTATCGCGCGCTCGTGGAGCGGGTCTCCCGGCAGGTGAACAGCTGCCGGGAGCATGTCGCGTCGCTCGAGGCCCGGGTGAAGGCCTACCTTCAGGCCGGCGAGCGGGAGACGGCGGCGAGGTTTGCCCTCGAACTCCAAAAGGCCAAGAAAGACCTCGCCGAAAACGAGTCCCAGCTCAAGCTCCACGAGACCGCCTATGACAACAACGTGACGAAGGTCAAGCACGCCACGAAGAAGCTCGGCGATCTCAAGACCAAGATTCAGAAGTACGACGCCGACCTGAAGCTCTCACGGGCCGAGGCGGAACTCGCCAAGCTCGCCAACAGCTTCAACTTCGACATCACCACGGATTTCGGCCAGATCGAGGATGTGATCCAGGACAAGATCGGCCTGAACCGTGCCAAGGTTCGCGTGGCGGCAGACCTCTCGGGCGACGGGCTCGACAAGATCAAGGCCGAGCAGGTTGTCGAGAAAAACATGGCCGACCAGGCGCTTCGCGACTTCGAGGTCGAGATGGGCATGGTCACGCCCGAGACCGCCGGCGTGAAGGCCGACGACAAGGAACTGGGCACCGAGCGGACCAGGCAGACGGCGGGCTGATGCGAGTCGCCCCAGCCCGGGCGAGCCGACCTTGATCCGGATGTCATCCAGGAACCGCGGATCGTGACGAACGTTGCCCCCACAGCCGACCAGCCCATCCCGCCGCCGGCGACAACGTCCGCCATGGCGCCGCCGGCCGCACCTCAGTTGGGCACCGCGGCGACAGCAGGACCGTCGGCGGCTCTGCCGGCCTGGTGCCCGCCCTGGGCGGAGCGGCTGGGGGATGCGTATCTCTCCGGCACGAGCTGCGTCTTCCTGGCCCATGGCAATGTCCGTGATCTCGTGCCGCTCGGCGCCCCCGATGCCCAGCCGCCGGCCGGCTGGGGCACCGCCTCCGATTTTCTGGCCCGCGAGCTGTTCGGTCGCTGGGACATCGTGCTTGCCTATGATGTGGGCAAGGGGCTGCGGCCCCTGGCAGGGCCGGATCCGGCCCGGCTGCGGACGATGGTGCAGTGGCTCACCGAACGACTCGGCAACGCCGCCAGTTGGCCCCGCGATCCCGACCAGGCGATCGGCGCGATCGATGCCCTTCTCGAACGCAACCTCATCGACCCGCCCGAACTGCGGAAGCGGATCGCCGTCGTGCTCGACTACGGGCAGTATCTCGCTCCGGCCGGCGACGCGGCTTCGAGCGTGCGGGCCGGAGCCGGCCGACTGGTGCGGATGCTGGGGTGGGCGACCAACCCGCTCCTGCGCCGTGTCAACGTGGCGATCGTGCTGCTCACGGACAGCCTGTCCGACATGCATCCCGCGCTCGTCACCAACCCGGCCGTGACGACCATCGGCGTGCCGCTCCCCAACGCAGAGGAACGGGAGCGGTTTGCGGTGTCTGCGGCGGCTGCTGCCGGTGTGCCGGCGGCGCAGATGGATGCGGTGAAACGCACGGCCGCCGTCGCGGGCGGGCTCACGCTCGAAAGCCTGCGGGCCGTGATCACGATGTCGGCCCGGGATGGAAGTCCGCCCGACGGTCCGGAATTCGCCGCCAAGAAGAAGGACCTCATCGAACGGTCGTGCCAGGGGCTCGTCGAATTCATCCAGCCGCGGCTCACCCTCGACGCGGTTGCCGGCCATGCCGAGGCGAAGAATCGCCTCGAGACCGATGCCCGCGCGATCAAACGCGGCCAGTTCGAAAGCGCGCCGATGGGCTATCTCATCTGTGGACCGGTCGGCACCGGGAAGAGCTTCATCGCGGAGTGCTACGCCGGCAGCGTCGGCATTCCATGCGCCATGCTCAAGAATTTCCGCAGCAAATACGTCGGCGAGACGGAGGGCAATCTCGAGCACGCCCTCGACGTGCTCCGCGGGCTGGGGCCGGTGGTCGTCGTCATCGACGAGGCCGATGCCGCGCTCGGCAACCGCCAGTCAGACGGCGACTCCGGCACGTCGGCCCGCGTCTTTTCGATGATCGCCCGGCAGATGGGCGACACGAGGTATCGCGGCAAGATCGTCTGGATGCTGCTCACCAGCCGCCCCGATCTTCTGCCGATCGACCTGAAGCGACAGGGCCGTGCCGAGGTGCACATTCCCCTCTTCTATCCACACGATCAGGCCGAGATGGATGCGATGTTCACGGCGATGGCTCGAAAGTGTCATGCGAAGTTGGCGGCGGGCCTGCCCGGGCCGATCGATCTCGACCTCGGGCTCTCCGGTGCCGACATCGAGAGTGTCGTGCTGGCTGCCAAACGGAAGGGTCTGGAGCGGGCGGCCGATGCCGGCCAGCCGAATCCCGACACCATCTCCGCGGAAGACTTGAAGGCCGCACTCGACGACTTCATGCCCTCTGCACAGGGGCTGGAGAAGGAGATGCAGGAGATCGCCGCGGTGCTCGAATGCACGGAGAAGCGGTTCCTGCCCGAACGCTGGAAGGAGCAGGTCGGCAAGCCCGGCGGCCGGGCACACCTCCAGGAACGGCTGGCGGCGATCCGAGAGGTGATCGGCTCATCGTGAGGATTGAAAAATCGTGCGTCTGGTCTGTCCAGACAGGCTGAATCGCAGGCAAGTGAAACGCGAAAAAAGAAAAGTCGGTCGATAGTCGGCCGGAAAAACCCCAGAGGAGATTCCCGTCATGGCAAAGGCATCCGCAGGCAAAACCCCCTGGTTCGACGAGTCGAGCGAGGCTCCGCTTCTGGCCGAATACGCCCGCAAGCTTGATTCATTTCTCGATGTCGTGGCCGACGGCCGCGTGGAAACGAAGGAGATCGAGGAGCAGGAGCACCGCGTCGTGGCGCTCATGAAGGAGGTCGAGCCGCTCCTTTCGCCGGAGGCCCACGAGAAGGTCACCAAACTGCTGTGCGAGGTGACGGCCTACGATCTGATGAATGCCTTCCACATGGCGGGCAAGTCGCGTCCGAAGACGACGTTTCGCGGCTAGTTGCCCGCTGCAACTCCGCGGCGGTCCCGGTCCGTATCCACTCGAACAAGAGGCTTCCAATGGCAAGTCAACCCAAGGCTCCGTTCTGGCTCGCGGTGTGGGCTGTGATTCTTGGGCTCGTTGGCCTGGCGGCCTGGCGGGCCGGCATGCTCGACCAATTTGGCCTGGGCCGGCCTGCCGGCGGCAACGCCGCGGCGAGGCAGGCGGGGCCGGCTGGAGGCGGTGCTGGCGGTGGCGGTGATGGTCCGGCCGCGGCGGGTGGCGGAGCCGCAGGCAGTGGCTCGGGTGCCGAGGGCGTGCTCTTCGAGGCCGGCGATTCCGCTGCGCCGACCACGGTGAAGGAATACACGTTCAAGCCGGCGGAGAAACTGCCGCCGGTGAAGGGCACGAGCGCCTACAAGCCGCTCGAGAATGACACGGTCCGCTTCGCGCTGAACGTGTGGGCCGGCTGGAGCCCGATCATCCTCGCCAACAACGGCTTCAAGGCAGGCAAGGTCTGGCAGGCGCCGGGTGGCAAGCCGTTCAAGATCGAACTGGTGCTCATCGACAACCCGGTCACGATGCGCGATGCCTACGCCGCGGGCGAGGTGCACATCGGCTGGGCCACACTCGACATGATTCCGCTGTTCCTGGAGGGTCTCGTCGACCGCACAGGCGCGCCGAAGGACTCACGCGTCATGCCGCGGGTCTTCCAGCAGGTCGACTTTTCCAACGGTGGTGACGGGATCGTTGTTCGCGAGGGAATCAAGACTGTCCGCGATCTGGCGGGCAAGAAGCTGGCGTTGGCCCAGAATTCCCCCAGCCAGTTCTTCGCCCTCAACATGCTCGTGGCCGGCGGGTTGCAGCCCGGCGACGTGAACATGGTCTACACGGAGGATGCATTCCAGGCAGCCGCGGCGTTCAACGCTCAGAAGGATCTCGCCGGGTGCGTGTCGTGGGCTCCTGACATCTACAACCTGGAGAAGGCCAAGGGCAACCGCATGCTCGTGACCACCCAGACGGCCAACCGGCTGATCGCGGATGTCTGGTTCGCACGGGCCGATTTCGCCAAGGATCATCCTGACAAGATCGAGGCGATCGTGCGTGGCATCTTCGACGCGATGGAACTGCTCAAGACCGATTCGGCCCGGGCGAAGGCCGCTGAGCTGATGTCGGCCGGCTACAACATTCCCGCCTCCGACACGCTCTCCATGCTCGGCGACGCCCATAGCACGAACTGGGCCGAGAACTACCAGTTCTTCATCAACCGAAACAACCCGGCCAACTTCGAGCGGATCTGGAAGCAGGCGTACTATCTCTACCGTCGTGTCGGCGCGATCTCGAATCCTCCCGTGCCATTCGATCAGGTGATGGACTTCTCGGTGATTCAGAAGCTCGGCAGCGAGCCCAAGTATGCGGAGACGAAGGACGAATACGCCAAGCCCCTGGCACCGAAGACGCTGTCGCAGATCCGTGCCGAGAATGAGGAGATTCTCACCAACACGGTGGTCATCCACTTCTTTCCCAACAGCTGGGATCTCCGCAAGCGCATCGTGCGGCGGATCGATGGCAAGGATGTCGAGGAGCCGTATGATTCGACCGTCGATCTCGTGCTCGACGAGGTGGGGACGCTCGCCAAGCAATTTGGCAACGCTCGAATCGTGATCGAGGGGCATACCGACGGCTCGATGAAGGGGTCGGTGCCGGCGGCGATGGTGAAGGAACTCTCCCGTGAGCGGGCGGGCTCCGTGAAGGCATCGCTCGTGGAGAAGTTCGAATTCGACGAGAACCGGTTCGCGATCGACGGCGTCGGCTGGGATCGCCCCGCCGACCCCGAGCATCCCGATGACCACGCAAAGAACCGCCGCGTGGAGATCAAGGTCTACTCGGCAGAGAAAGAATGAGCAGGGCATGAGCAGGCACGAGGCAGGGACGGGTGCTTCCGACCCGGAGCCTTCAGCCCAGGCGTCGCCGGTCCAGCCGCTGCGGGGTGAGACACCTGCGGTCACGGCGGTGCTCTGGGGACTCACCTGCGTGGCCTGCGTGCTGGCGGCCTGGTTCATCGCCACGGCGGGAGAGTCGGAAGCCCGTTTCATCAGCCCCGCCATGCTGCCGAGCCCGGCCGAGACGCTCCGAGAACTGCCGCGCGTGTTCGGTGAACGGAAACTCGTTGCGAACACGGTCCGCACCCTGGCACGCGTCTGCCTCGGCTTCGGCATGACAGCGGTCGTGGGCGTGCCGCTGGGGGTGCTCGCCGCATGTTTTCCGGCGGTGCGTGCCTTCCTTGCGCCACTGACCGTCTTTGGACGCAACATCCCGGTGGCAGCGCTCATTCCGCTCACGTTCTTTCTGTTTGGCATCGGCGAATTTCAGAAGGTGATGTTCCTCTTCATCGCCAGCGTCGCCTTCGTGGTGAGTGACACGACCGCCGCCGTCCTCGAGGTTCCGCAGCGGTATGTCGACACGGCGCTCACGCTCGGTGCGTCGCGGCTGCAGATCATCCTGAAGGTGCTCGTACCGTTGGCGGCGCCAGCGATCTTCAATTCGCTCCGCCTGCTCTTTGGGCTTGCCTTCGGCTATGTGATGCTGGCGGAACTGGTCAAGTTTGGCAGCGACTCCGGCGGCCTCGGCGACCTCATCAACATGTCGCAGCGACGGGGCGAGCGGGAGCCGATCCTGATCGTGCTGTTCGTGATCCCTTTGGTGGCCTATGCGATCGACCGGGCACTGTGGTGGCTGCAGTGCGACCTGTTTCCGCACCGCTACGGCGGCCGCGGCTTGCTGCCGCGGCTCTTCGGCAGCCTGCTGCACGGGTTTCCCGGCCCGGAGGAGAGGACCGCATGAGCGACGAGACGCCGGTCGACCGACCGGCCGCGGTCGATTTCCGCGGGGTCACGAAGATCTATGGCGAGGGCACGCGTCGCGAGTACACCGCTCTCGCAGATGTGAGCTTCACGATTCCCGACCTGCCCGACCATGGGGAGATCTCGTCGTTTCTGGGCCCCAGTGGTTGTGGCAAGAGCACCGTGTTGCGGCTCATCGCGGGACTCGAACCGCAGCACCCGCCCACGAAGGGCACGGTCGCAGTGCTCGGTCGTGAGGTCGTCGGGCCGGGGGCCGATCGCGGCATGGTGTTTCAGGATTACACCAGCTTCGACAACCGCACGGTGCTCGACAACGTCGCCTTCGGGCTCGAATGCCGGGGCGTGTCGCGGCGGCAGCGGGAGGTCGAAGGCCGTGAGTGGATCGAACGGGTCGGGCTCGACCCTGTTCGCGATGCGAAAAAATATCCGCATGAACTGTCGGGTGGGATGCGGCAGCGCGTGGCAATCGCTCGCACGCTCATTCTCAGGCCGCGGATCATTCTCATGGACGAGCCGTTCGGCGCCCTCGATCCCGCCACGCGTCTGGACATGCAGGATCTGCTCGTCAAACTCTGGCGGGAGGTGCAGGCCACGGTGCTGTTCGTGACGCATTCGGTGGAGGAGGCTGTCTATCTCGGCGACCGGGTCTTCGTAATGGCCACGACGCCGGGTAGGATCGCCGGTGACTTCCACATGCCGGCGGCCTCCTCGCCAGCCCGACAGACGCAGTCGGAGCCGTGGTTTCACGAGCAGGTTCACAAACTCCAGGAGCAGATCGAGCAGGTCGAGGCAGCCGCCCACCACGCAGTCGGTGGCAATGGTGCCATGCGTGGCTGACACGGTCATGAATTATCTCCGAACGGCATTCACGACACGTTGGAACCTGCTCTTCTTCGGGGCGGGCGTGGCTGCTGCCTTCATCAGCGGGTTTCCGGGCGTCGTGCTGCCGCTCGTGGCGGCTGGTGAGATCTTCTACCTCGCCAGCATGGTCACCAACGACCGCTTCCGCAGCGCCGTGGATGCGCAGGATGCCAAGGCCCGCCGGGCCGCGGAAGCAGCCGTATCCCGCGAAGCCTATGAGCGGATCCGCCAAAAACTCCCGCCGGCACTCCTGTCCCGCTTTGACCGCCTCCGGGAGCATTGCCTCAAGCTTGTGGAACTCGGTGGCAACATGCGTGGACCCGATGCCGCAGGGCCTGACCGTGGGTCGCTCGAATCGCTCGACCGGCTGCTGTGGGGCTACCTGCGGATGATCTGGGGGGCGGCGACGCTCTCCGAGTTTCTCGACCACACCGACGACGAGTCGATCAAGGCCAGAATCGCCGAACTCGAGAAGCGGCTGGCGAAGGTGTCGTCGGCCGGTGTCGAGTCGGCACAGATCCGTGCCACGCTCGAGGATCACCTGAAGACCAGCAGGGAGCGGCTGGAGAATATCAACGATGCCAAGCGGAAGCTCGACGGAGTGGCCGCGGAGATAGAACGGCT
>JBIIOL010000107.1:0-8958 GCA_044336965.1 Pirellulales bacterium
TCAGCAACGCCGGCTCTCGGGGCCCGGCCAGCCCCTCACGGATTCTGCATTCGAAACAGACATCGGCAACGGACGAGGGGTTGTATACTGCGAGCAATGAGTGATCCGTTTGCCTCATCGTGACGCGAACGTGACTGTGCCGCTCCAGAAACTCCAGACGGGACGCACGACGCGGATGCCGCGACACTTGATCCTCGTGCCCACCGAGATGGAGCGGCGGAGACTCGATCCGATTCTGGCCCCGGCCATGGTGCGGGACTTCCGCGTGGAGCTGTGCGGATTTGGCCCGGTGGCCGCGGCCGCTCGCACGGCACAGCTCCTCGCGGAGCATGCTCCCGAACGGGTGCTGCTCGTTGGCATTGCCGGCAGTCTCGATGATCGCCTCGCCGTCGGTTCGGCCTACGCGTTCGAGCGGGTCGCCTGTTACGGCGTCGGGGCTGGCAACGCCGGTGAGTTCGTGTCGGCCGGAGTGATGGGCTGGCACCAGTGGCCCGGCGACGCCGACGGCACCTCGCCCCATGGTGGCGATCCGATTGGCGACGAGATCGGCGACCTGATGTCGCTCACGGCGGGTGGTTGCGATGGCGGCGGGCAGGCCGGCCTCCTGCTGACCGTCTGCGCGGCGGCGGCGAGCGCCGAGGATGTTCGACTCCGCAAGCAGAGCTTTCCCGCCGCGGTGGCAGAAGACATGGAGGGGTTCGCGGTGGCGTTTGCCTGCCGCCTGCGAGGTGTGCCCGTTGGCATCATCCGCGGCATCTCCAATATGGCGGGCGATCGCGACACGTCGCGCTGGCAGGTGGCGACATCGCTCGAGGCGGCAGGCAGGCTCGCCCTGCAGGTCATGGCGGAGGCCTCATGAGCCGGACCATCCGACTGGGCATCTCGACCTGCCCCAACGACACGTTCGCCTTCCATGGTCTGCTGACGCGATCGGTGGACTGGCGGGGCCTGCAGTTCGAGGTCGAACTGCTCGACATCGAGCAGCTCAACGAGCGACTGCTTCGCGACGGCTTCGACGTCGGCAAGACGAGCTTTCATGCGGCTCTGTATCTCGCGGACGACTACGTGGTGCTGCCGAGCGGGTCGGCCCTGGGCTTCGGCGTTGGGCCGCTGCTGCTGTCTGCCTCGCCCGGCAACAGACCGGAAAACACCAGCCAGCTGACGCTCTGCCCGGGCAAGCACACGACGGCGGCGCTGCTCTTCGCGCTGTTTCACCCGAACACGACACGTGTCGAGCACGCCGTGTTTTCGGAGATCATGCCGAGGCTGGAGGCCAGAACGGCGGAGTTCGGTGTCTGCATCCATGAGGGACGGTTCACGTGGCAGCAGCATGGGCTGGGCCTCGTCGAGGATCTCGGCGCCCGCTGGGAAAAGGAGACAAGCTGCCCGCTGCCGCTTGGCGGCATCGTCGCCAGCAGTCGTCTACCCGAGGAAACGATTCAAGCGGTGCAACAGGTGATCCACGACTCTCTGCGGTTTGGGCTGGCCGATCGGCGGGCGGCGCTCCCCACGATGCGGATGTATGCCCAGGAGTTCGACGACCACGTGCTGATGCAGCATGTCGATCTCTACGTCAACGAATGGACGCTCGAACTCGGTGTCGAGGGGGCACGGGCGCTCGACGAGCTTTCCGTGCGGGCGGCGTCGATCGGCCTTGGAACAGGCCGCCGGCTGCGGGTTTTTTCCTGAGGTACGACTGATCCTTAGCGTATGGGTTTTGCCTCCGGAGAGGCTAGAATCCCTCGCATGACGAAACGGCTCTGGATCGAAACGGTCGGTTGTCAGATGAACGTGCTCGACAGCGAGCTCGTCGTCGCTGCCCTGCGCCGGCAGGGCTGGGAAATGGCCCGTACCACCGCCGAGGCCGATGCCGTCTTCTATAACACCTGCAGCGTGCGGCAGCACGCCGAGGACAAGATCTACTCCGCCCTCGGCCGCATCCGCCTCGCAAAGCAGCAGCGGCCAGGCCTCGTGGTCGGTGTGCTCGGCTGCATGGCCCAGAAGGATCAGGAACTCGTCCGCAAGCGGGCGCCCTGGGTCGATCTCGTCGTCGGTCCAGGACAGCTCCATCGTGTGCCCGGCCTCGTCGATGATGTGCTCGCCGGCGGCGGCCCGCGACTGGAGGTCAGCCTCGACCGCACCGGCGGCAGCCGCGAGGCGATCGCCGAGAGTTTCGAGAGCTACGACCCCGACCGCGATCCGCACATGCGGCCGACGCCCTTCCAGGCGTTCATACGGACGCAGACCGGCTGCGACAAGTTCTGCGCGTTCTGCGTGGTGCCGCACGTCCGCGGCCCCGAGCAGGCCCGTGCGCCGGCGACGATCGTCGCCGAGGCGAGGAAGCTCGTCGCCGAGGGCTGCCGAGAGATCACGCTCATCGGCCAGACGGTCAACAGTTACCGCTGGAAGGACGGCGGCACGACGACGCGGCTCGCTGACCTGCTCGTGATGCTCGACGCGATCGACGGCCTCGACCGGATCAAGTTCGTGACCAACTATCCGCGGGACATGACCGACGACCTGATCACGGCCGTCCGCGACCTGCCGAAGGTGAGCCACTACCTGCACGTGCCGGCGCAGCACGGCTCCGACGCCGTGCTCACGCGGATGAAACGCGGCTATTCGATCGGCGAATACATGGAGATGCTCGGCCGACTGCGGGAGGCGATCCCGCACGCGGCCGTGACGAGCGACTTCATCGTCGGCTTCTGCGGCGAGACCGACGCCGAATTCCAGACCACGCTCGACCTCGTCCGCACGGCCGACTTCAAGAGCAGCTTCATCTTCAAATACAGCCCCCGGCCCGGCACCAAGGCCTTCGACCGGCAGCCCGACGACGTGCCGGAGACGGTCAAGAAGGAACGCAACCAGGCGCTTGAAGAGGCCCAGGCGGCCGTGAGCCTCGCCGGCAATCTGCGGTTCATCGGCACGCGGCAGCAGGTGCTCGTGGAGGGGCTTTCGGTGCGTGAGGAACGGAGGCAGGGTGAACAGCCCACCTCCCCGGATGGTATCGCGCAGCTGACGGGTCGGACGATGTGTGACCGCATCGTGGTCTTCGACGCTCCGCTGCGGCTCGTCGGGCGACTCGTTGACGTCGACATTCAAGCGGCCGGCGCATGGTCGCTGGCCGGCGACGTCGCCGACGGTTTGGCCGATGCGGTGCCACTGGAGCACCTGTTGGAGCATGCCAACGCAGACCCTCCGCCCACGCTCTACGACATCGATCTGACGGCCGCGTCGACGTCAGGAAGACCCGGCGCCACGCAGACCGGCACCACGCAGACCGACACGACTGCAGGAGCCTAGCCGTGCCGCCGGACTTTCCCGGTTCGATCGCGGAGATGGAGCGGCTCCTCGACGAGCCCACTGCTGCCGCGGAGTGGGGGCGGCGTGCTGGCCTCGCGGATCCACTGGTGGCCCACCGCTCGCTCTGCGGCCTCGCCGCGCACGGACTCACGCTCGATCTCCTGGCATTTCTCTGCGGTCGGCTCGGGCACCTGCTTCCGGCCGTGAGCGACCCCGACCGGGTGCTCGTCGCGGTCGAACGTCTCATCGGCGCCGTCCGTAGCCCCCTCTCCATCGGCACGCTCTTCCAGCGCGATCCGCGGAGCCTGGAGATTCTGCTCAAGCTGTTCTCGGCCAGTCCCTATCTCGCCGAACTGGTGATCCTCGATCCGGAGTCGTGGGAACAGGTCCGCGTGGGCGAGGGGCGGCCCGAGAGCCGGCAGAGCTTGGCCGCAGCACTGGCGGCGGAGACAGCCCTGCTCACCGAGCCCGATTGCGTGATGCGGGCGCTGCGTCGCTTGAAACGTCGCGAGACGCTCCGCATCGCCTACGGCGACATCGTCGGCGGGCAGCGGCTGGAGACGGTGGTGACGCAGCTTTCGCACGTCGCCGACTGCGTGGTGCAGGCGGCGGTCGCGTCGGCCGTGTCGCGACTGGAGAGGCTGCGGGGCATCCCGCGTGGGCTCGCAGGAGAGCACGCGACCATCGCGGTGATCGCGCTGGGCAAGCTCGGCGGAGCGGAACTCAACTATTCCAGTGACATCGACCTCGTCTTCGTTTATTCGGCCGAAGGCCGCGTGGAGGGGCCGAAACCCTGCGCGAACGCCGAGTTCTTCGAACGCGTCGTGCAGGAGACGATGCGGCTGATCGTGGAGCCGACCGACCTGGGGATCGCCTACCGCGTCGACCTGCGGCTGCGACCCCACGGGGCGAACGGGCCTGCGACGATGTCGCAGGAGGCGATGCTCCAGTATTACGACCGCCACGGCCGCACCTGGGAACGGCAGTCGTGGGTGAAGGCCCGCTGCATCGCCGGCGACGAGTCTCTGGGGATGCGGGTGCTGGCCGACATGGAGCCGTGGGTCTACCGTCGCTGGCTGACGCGTGCCGACATCAGCGGCATCAAGGCGCTCAAGCGACGGATCGAACACAGGGCCGTCCGCGATGGCACGGACGATGCCGACATCAAGAATGGCCGGGGCGGGATCCGCGACATCGAATTCACGATCCAGTTCCTGCAACTCCTGAACGGCGGGGACACGCCACAGGTCCGCACCGGCACCACGCTCGAGGCGATGCGGCGGCTGGCGGAGACGGGCGGGCTGACCGATCAGGAACGCGGCATCCTCGAACGCACCTACACATTCCTGCGCACGGTCGAGCACAGGCTCCAGATCCTCTACGATCGTCAGACGCATATGGTCCCCCGGGATCCGACGGAGTTTGTCAGGCTGGCGGTGCGCATGGGCCACGGCACCGGCGAGGCGGCCGCCGACCGGCTGCGCCGCGAACTCGCCGAGGCGACGGATGTGAACCGCCGTATCCTCGACCACCTTTTGCACGATGCCTTCCCCGAGGATGCGGAGCCCGAGCCGGAAGTCGATCTGATCCTCGATCCGTCGCCGCCGGAGGCGTTTGTCCGTGAGGTGCTGTCGCGGTACGGTTTCCGCGACGTTGCCGCTGCGCATCGGGCACTCGAGAGCCTCGGTGAGGAGCAGGTGCGGTTTCTCTCCACGCGTCGCTGTCGGCATTTCCTGGCGGCGATCGCGGCCCGTTTGCTGGCGGCCATCGCCACCACCCCGGATCCCGACGCCACGCTCGTGAACCTCGTCGCCGTCAGCGATTCCCTCGGCGGCAAGGGTGTGCTCTGGGAACTGTTCAGCTTCAATCCGCCGTCGCTCGATCTGACAGTGCGGCTTTGCTCGTCGAGCCCCTTCCTCGCCAAGCTGCTCGTCAGCAATCCGGGCATGATCGACGAACTGCTCGACAGCCTCGTGATCCCTCGGCTGCCCACGCCCACCGAACTCGACGCCGCCCTCGCTGATCTCTGCAAGGGAGCGGTCGATCTCGAGCCGATCATCCACGCCTTCAAGGCCTCGCAGCAGTTGCGTGTGGGGGTGCGGGACATCCTCGGCCGTCAGAACGTGACGGAGACGACGGCTGCGCTCTCGGCGATCCCGGAGTCGATCCTGCGGGTGGTGATGGCTCGTGAGGAGGAGAGGCTCGTGGAGCGACTCGGCGAGCCGATGGCGGGGCAGGGGGACACGGTGGGCGTGCGGGCCGGCCCGGTCGTTCTCGGCATGGGCAAGTTCGGCGGCCGCGAGATGAACTACGCCAGCGACGTGGACCTCGTGTTTCTCTACGACCATGACGGCATCTCCTTCCACCGTCGTCGCACCCGCCGGAGCGTCGAGGGCACGACAAATGCTCACTTCTTCGCGGAGTTGGCGCAGCGGACAACGAAGGTGTTCAACGCCTTCGGGCCGCACGGCCGGCTCTATGAAATGGATTCCCGGCTTCGCCCCAGCGGCCGCAGCGGTCCGGCGGCCTTGTCGCTCGACGATCTCGCCCGTTATTTCGCCGAGGATGGCCCGGCCGCCATCTGGGAGCGACAGGCGCTGGTGAAGGCACGGGTCGTTGTCGGCAGCCCTGCCGCTACAGCCCGGGCGGTGCGGATCGTGCAGGCTGCCGCCTACGACCGTGATTGGACCGCGGCCGAGGTCGCCGAGATTCGCCGGATGCGGCATCGCATGGAGGAAGGCGCCCGGGCGACCAATCTGAAGCGTGGGCCTGGCGGCGTGGTGGACATCGAGTTCATCGTGCAGATGCTGCAGCTCGTGCACGGCGGCCGTGAGCCCGCGGTCCGTGTGCCGGAGACGCTCGCGGGACTCGAGCGTCTGCAGGCGTCAGGTCATGTGGCGAGCGGCGAGGCCACATTTCTGGAGCAGGCCTACCGTCAGTTGCGGACCATCGAGGGGCATCTTCGGCTGCTCGATACACCAGCACGGCACGATTTTCCTTCGGCCAAGTCAGAGCAGCGGACGCTCGCCCACCTGCTGGGCTACCCGAGTCCGGAAGACCTCGCGGCGGAGGTGCAGTCGCTTACCGCCCGCACGCGGCAGGCATTCGACGCCGTGTTCGACCGCGTGATGGCGTCGCTTGCGTAAGGCGAAGGTTGGTCACTTCGCGGTGCGGCGGCGGGCGGCCCAGAGTTCCCATGCCACGGGCAGCACTGACACGAGCACGATGCCGACCACCACCAGTTCGAAGTTCTTCTTCACGATCTCCATCCCGCCGAAGAAGTAGCCGGCCAGCGTGCAGATCAGCACCCAGGCGATTCCGCCCACGACGTTGTAATAGAGGAACTGCGGATAGTTCATCTTGCCGACGCCGGCGATGAACGGGGCGAACGTGCGGATGATCGGCACGAACCGGGCGAGCACGATCGTCTTGCCACCGTGCCGGTCGTAGAACTCCTGCGTCTTGACGAGGTGCTCGTGCTTCAAAAACCAGGCGTTGATCCGGAAGGCCCGGGGGCCGACGGCCCAGCCGATCCAATAGTTGATCGTGTCGCCCAGCACCGCGGCGATCGACAGCAGGATCAGCAAGACGACGATGTTGAGCGAATCCGGGTGGAGCGCCGCCATGGCCCCGGCCGCGAAGAGCAGCGAATCGCCCGGCAGAAAGGGAGTGACCACGAGGCCGGTCTCGCAGAGGATGATCGCGACCAGGATCACGTAGGTCCATGGTCCCCAGACGTTGAGGATCTCGTGGAGCTTCTCGTCGAGGTTCAGGAAGAGATCGAGAAAAGGCTTCAGGGCTTCCATGGCATGTCCGACGCGTGGTGTGGAATCGCGGTCCGAGGCCTGCCGCTGACTCGATCGTTGCAGCGGATCATAGTTCGCGCGACGGTGTTTGCAAATTGTGTCGCAGCAGCAGCCACGTGATCGCGACCGGCACCGCGAGCGATCCCACGAGCACCCACTGGAGCGAATCGGCCTGCCGTCCGAGTGCGCCGGCAACACTCCAGACCAGCGCGATCGCGAGGTTGCCGCTGCCGGCCGCGACGAGAAACTCCCGCCATCCCATGCCGGCGGCGCCAGCCATGAGGGCCGCTGCCTCCGCCACGAGCGGCAGCGGTCTGGTGAGCACGATCGCAAGCGGCCCAAAGCGGCGCTGCTGTCGAACGAGCCGCTCCTGCTCGTCCGCCGTGAGGCTCGAGAGCGATGCGGCGCCGGCGGTGTGGCCGAGCCACCAGCCCACCATCGCACCGGCCGTCATGCCCAGCCAGGCACAGGCCGTGCCGATCACGATGCCGAGATGCGCGCCGCCGAGGGTTGCCACCATGCTCGAGGGCACCGGGAGCAGCAGGTCGGCGGCGAGCACGCCCACTTCGATCGCCGCCAGCACCGGCGGGGCGGGGAGCGGATCGAGCCATTGGGCCACCGCATGATCGAGCCGCGTGCCAAAGGCAAGGAACGGCACCAGCGGCACGGCCACCGCCACGAGTGCGAGGATCAGGAGGAGGCGAAGCGGGCGCTGCATGAATATGACGGTTGGCGAAAGGCTGTTGGCTACCGTTCAGACATTTCAGCCCGTGGGCTCTGCCCGTGCGCGGGCCTGCGCTGCAATGTCGAGCCCCGCGAGCCCACTCCAGGCGGCGAGGAGCGACTGGTAGATTCTGCCCGGTCGGCCTGTGCCGATATCGCGGCCGTTGAAGCGGGTGGCCGGCAGGATGCAGTTGGGCGTGCTCGTGAGCAGGATCTCATCGGCGTCGGCGAGGTCCTGCTCGGTAAGCGAGCGTGTCTTCCAAGGCAGCCCCAGCGATTCCGCCAGACTCTCCGCACATCGCAGGCTCACACCCGCGAGCGCGTCGGCCGCCGGGGGCGCGAGGATCGTGCCGTCGCGAACGATCGCGATGTTGGCGGTCGACGTCTCACTGATGCGGCCGTCGATGTGGCAGACAACGGCTTTCGCTCCCGGCTCGGCGGCGTGCGCCTCGCGGTCGGCGAGAAAATAATGGAGGCGGCTGCGGACCTTCGCCTGCACTGGCCAGCAGGCGTCGGGCACCTGCCTGACCGACACGCTCCGCAATGGCACGCCGCGCTCGTAGGCATCAGCCCAGAGACGGAACGCCAACGGAAAGGTGTGAATCACCGTCCGCGGAGTGCCTCCCATGCCACGATGCTGCGACGCCTGGTCGCCGGGCGTGACGAAGATCACGAGTCCCAGATCATCGTCCACCGGGCCGACGGCGTGGTTGCGGGCCGCCAACTCGGCCGCCGCATCAAACACTTCGGCCAGCGGCCTGCCGGAATCGACGCCGACGATCTGCAACGATTCGTGGAGCCGCTGTTGGTGGGCGTCGGTCATGAAGAGTCGGCCGCGGAAGGTTCGCAGCTGCTCGGTGACCGTGGCCCCCAGCACGAAGCCTGCGTCACCGACGGGCAGGAAGAGCGACTGCCTCGGGAGGAAAGAACCGTCTACCCAGGCCATTTCGTCCCGCTGCGGTACTGACTGCGGGGCGGGTTCAGCGGGCGTTTTCATGCGGGCGATGCGGCGACCCACAAAACTATCCGGCTCCCCACAATGAAGTGGAGGATAGGGGATTTGAACCCCTGACCTTCTGGCTGCCAGCCAGACGCTCTCCCAATTGAGCTAATCCCCCATGGA
>JBIIOL010000108.1:0-8942 GCA_044336965.1 Pirellulales bacterium
ATTGACGGCGCCGATTCCCAGCATGTATCCGGCAACGAGTGGCCGGCATGATGTCCAGTCGCGAAAGCCGTAGTGGATCACCTCGGCGGCAGGGGTTTCCGCCACGGCGAAGCCCGCGTGCAGCAGCCGGACGATCAGGTCGGTGTCTTCGCCGGACGCAAGCGACGCGCCTGCCCCGAGCCAGTCGTCGAATCCATCGAGCTGCCGCCAGGCATCAACGCGAACGGCCATGCAGGCGCCGATGCCCTCGGCCCGGGGCTTGTCTGCGAGCCCCCGCAGGACGATGGCCTTGCGGACCTCGTAGGCGGGAATCATGCCTGTCGTGCGGTCATAGGGGGCCGCGTGCACGGTTCCGAAAACGGAGGCGATATCAGCGGCACTGGCGAACGCCGTATCGAAGCCGCTCAGCCACGACGGCTCCGCGATGCAATCGTCGTCGGTGTAGGCGACGATCGTCGCTCCGGCCGCCGCGGCTGCCGCCGTGCCGACGTTGCGGCCGCGCGAGAGCCCGACGGCGTCGTGACGAATCCGCCCGAATCGAGGCAGTCCGTCGAACTCGGCCAGTGGATCGGCCGTGTCGGCGTCCGCCTGATCGACGACGATCACGGTAAAGGCTGCCGGGTGCGACGCGAGCGCCGAGCGAACCGTATCCGCCACGAACGGAGGCCGGTGGCGGGTGCAGATGACTACCGCGAGGTGCGGCAGAATGTCGGGCGTTGGAGATCCGGAATCCATGGAGTCGAGTCTACCCTAGCCGATCAGCAGGTTGGGATCGCTGGCTAGGCCTCCAAAACGTGCTTCGACAATGTGATTTTTAGAGTAACGTCATACGGTTCCACTTGACAGCCAGTAAGCAGGAAGGCAGATGGCAAACCACGCGGATCTCATTTACGACGTCGGTTTTCACCACGGCGAAGACACGGCCTACTATCTGAAAAAGGGCTTTCGAGTGGTCGCCTTCGAGGCTCATCCGCGGCTGGCCGAGAAGGGCCGTGCGATGTTTGCCGACGCGGCGCGGGATGGCCGTTTCACCATGGTGGAAGGCGCTATCATCAGCCCTGACGAGTGGGTGGCCGGGAGGCGCGAGGTCACGTTCTCCATCAACGATGTCATGACTGCGGTGGGCAGCATCGACGAATCGTTGGCGAACCGCTTCGTGAAACGTGGCGACACCACTCGACGGGTGTCGGTGGCGGCAGTCGATTTTGTCGGCTGCCTGCGGACCCTGGGCGTTCCCCATTCCATGAAGATCGACATCGAGGGTTCAGACCACTTCTGCCTGGAGTCGCTCAGGCATGTCGCCGAGCGGCCTGATTTCCTAAGCTGCGAGTTGGAGCGGATCGACGTCAGCCGGGCGCACTCTGAACTCGAACTGCTCGTCTCTCTCGGTTACGATGCGTTTCAAATCGTTCAGCAGTCGCGAGTGCCCTGGCAGAAAGTTCCGAGCCCATCACGAGAGGGCAACGACTGTGAGCACCGGTTTCACCTTGATTCGTCGGGGCTTTTCGGTGCTGACCTGCCCGCCGACCGCTGGATGGACCGGGCGGCCACCGCCGCTACCTACGATCGGAACTTCGCTCTGGTTCGGACGTGTGGCGATCGCTCGTTTCTGAGCCGCATGCCCGGCATGGGGAGAGTTCTCTGGAACATTGAGACGTGCACGGGTCTGCCATTGGTGGGCTGGACTGACACGCACGCGCGGCTCGCCCAGGCTTGAGTTGGCTGGCTGATCGTCGCGTGCTGTGCGTCGACCGGCTTACGGTTTCAATCCCGTGAGCCGCAGGGCCATCCCGTAGAGCCGCGACTTCGCCGTGATCCATGGGAAATCGATGTTCAGCAGCCCCACCTTGTGCCCGGCGATGTTCCTGACGAACTGCACGAGCTGGTGTGATTCGGGACGGCTGTGAACCCGGGCGACACTGGCCGGATTCAGGAGGGCGCGATCCGTCTTGCATGCCCAGGTCGTGTAGTACTCGATCTCCCCGACACTCGGTCGCCATCCCAGCGCGTCGTCGAACGGCTGATGGATGCCGTCGACGTTCTTGTCGCGGACGATCGGCAGGAGTCGCGTGTCGAACGCCGGCGTGCTCACGAAGTAAGCCGGGCAGATGTTTTGCACGCGTTGGTAGACTCCGGCATCCCTGCCGGTGAGCAGTTTGCCCCACTGGCCGCAGTCGCGGTCGAGCACGATTGCGTCATCCTCCAGCCAGAGATGGAAATCGGCCCTCTCCCGCAGGGCGATCTCCATGCCGATACGGTACGACGGAAGCAGTTGGGGATACCGCTGATCGAGCGGCTCGTCGTGCCGCACAATCGTGGCTCCGGCATACCGGCCCTCGTCGGTCCACTGGGCGATGAGATGCCGCTTTGCGTCGGAGTAGACCTTGGCGCTCGTGTGGATGTTCCCTTTCGCCAGGCCCGTGTCCTGGATGATCCAGACGTCGAGCGACCCCGGGAACGCCTGCTTCATCGCGGGATAGCAGTACCGCATGAAGAGATAGGGCAGCACCGCCCTGCGGAACTGGAAGATCGTGACGACGGCTTTCATCGGTGGGATCGCTGCGGGGCGGGGGGCAGGAGATGACGGTGCGATGTTACACTCTCGGCGTGTCATCACACCTCTCACAGGACAACGCCGCGACGTGACCGAATCCCGCAGCCTCATCGAACCCCGCACGCTCAAGGGCTTTCGCGACCACTTGCCCGCGCAGGCCTTGGCGCGAGAGAAAATTCTCGACATCGCCCGCCGCGTCTACCGCTCCTACGGCTTCGCGCCGATCGACACCCCGGCGCTTGAATACCTCGAGATCCTTACCGGCAAGGGGAGCGACGAGACCGACAAGCAGCTCTATCGCTTCAAAGACCACGGCGGCCGCGACGTGGGCCTGCGGTTCGACCTCACCGTGCCCTTCGCCCGGTTCTGCGCGCAGCACATCGGGGTGCTCGGCACGCCCTTCAAGCGGTATCACATGGCGCCGGTCTGGCGCGGCGAAAATACGCAGCGGGGCCGGTATCGCGAGTTCATGCAGTGCGACTTCGACACGATCGGCACGACGAGCCCCGTGGCCGACCTGGAGACAGTGCTCGTCGTGCACGACCTGCTCGCCGCGATCGGTATCGGCGGCTTCACGATCCGCGTCAACGACCGCCGCGTGCTCTCCGGCATCCTGCAGGAATGCGGCGTAGCCGACCGCTCGACCGACGTACTGCGGTCGCTCGACAAGCTCGGCAAGGCAACGCCCGAGGCCGTGGCGGCGGAACTCGAAGCGCATGGAGTGTCAGCCGATGTGCGGGCAAAGCTGCTCGGCATGGCACAGCTTGCCGGCGATCCGGCGACGGTCTTGGCCGCCCTCGATGGGCTGGTCGGCTCTTCTGAAGCCGGTCGGGCCGGCGTGGCCGCCCTGCGAAATCTGCTCGACGGCGTGCGGCAGGCGGGCGTGCCGGACGGGCGGGTGGTCATCGATCCGTCGATCGCGCGAGGACTCGATTACTACACCGGCATCGTGCTGGAGAGTTTTCTCGACGACCTGCCGGCGCTGGGCAGCATCTGCTCCGGCGGCCGCTACGATAATCTCGCCGGGCTCTACACCAAGCAGTCGCTGCCCGGCGTGGGGGCGTCGCTCGGCATCGACCGATTGCTCGCGGGCCTCGAGGAGCTCGGCCGACTCGATCTGAAGGAGACGCCGGCTGAAGTGTTTCTCGTGCACTTCGACGAGGCCCACCTCGCCGATTACCTCCGCATCGCGGCGCAGTTGCGGGCCGACGGCATGGCGGTGGAGTTTTTCCCCGAGGCGAAGCGGGTCGGAAACCAGCTGAAGATGGCGGCGAAGAAGGGGTTTCGCGTGGCGCTCGTGATCGGCAGCGACGAGTTTGCCGCCGGCACCGCGCAGCTCAAGGATCTCGCCGCACAAACCGCCAGCACGATCGATTGGCACGGCGATATCCACGTGTTGTCCGACGCCATCCACTCGCAGTTCGAGGCGATGAAGGCCGGTGCATGACGGCACGTTCCATAGAAGCCCGGAGCGCGAGCGATGGGATTTCCCGTTGCGCGGCGATATCCACCGGCTTTATCCCCCGGCTTGCGCCGGGGGCTTGTATTGGGGGAAGGAGCCGCAAGCCCGGAGCGTTCAGGTGTTGCCGAGCCGCTTCTCGATCGCCGCGATCGTGTCGGCCACGGCCCTGGCGGTGGTTGGCCGGTCGGCCGGATCGTGGGCGATCATCTGCATGACCAGCTTCGACACGTTGTCGGGCACATCGGAGACCACATCGCGGAGTGGCGTCGGTGCACCCTGGGCGATCGAGGCCAGCATCGCCATCATCGACGTGCCGGTGAAGGGCAGCTGATCGGCGAGCAGTTCGTAGAGCATCACGCCGAGCCCGAAGAGATCGGCCCGAGCATCCACGGGGCGGTCGCCAATCCGTTCGGGCGCCATGTAAGCCGGCGTGCCCACCACGGCGCCGTCCACCGTCACGTGGGCAGTCGACGCTTCGTCGCCAAGCTCACGAACAAGCCCGAAGTCGATGATCTTCACCTCCCGCGTCGGACCCTCGAGGATGATGTTCTCGGGCTTGATGTCACGGTGAATGAGGCCGCGGCGATGTGCCGCCGCGAGCCCCTCGGCGATCTCGCGGCCTATCCGCAGGGTCTCCGATATCGGCACGCGTCCCACCTTCGCCCGGTAGGTTCCGAGCGTGTCGCCGTGCAGGCACTGCATGACGATGTAGGGAAGGCCGACCTGTGCGCCCTGTCGATGCTCGCCCACCTGATGGATCGTGACCACGTGCGGGTGCTCGATGGCGGCGGTCGCCCGGCTCTCGCGGATGAACCGCTGTCGCGATGCCGGATCACTTGCCCGCGATGGGTGCATGACTTTGATCGCCACCCGGCGGTCGAGGCTTTCGTCCTCTGCCAGATAGACCTGCCCCATGGCACCTCGACCGATCGTGGCGAGCACCTTGTAGCCGCCGATTGTCGTCGGCAGCACGTCTCTGTCGGCATCGTTCACGAAGGCTGCAACCGGTCCTGCGTCTGCCGCCAGCCGGCCTGTCAGGAGTTCCGCGGACGGCGTGAACATGATGGTTTCGGTGAGCGGAGAACGCGGCTCGTGCGTGTCGGTGGCGACGTGCTCGATCACGAACGAGCAGAACGGATCGCCCCGCAGACTACAGCTCGGCTCTTCGATGCGGATGGTTTCGCCGTAGTGGGCTGCGATGCCGCGCATCAGGCCGACGGCCAGCGGGCACAGCCGCCTCGCGGAGCTATAGACGAGATGCAGTTCATCGGGGCTCTGCCGAACCGTCTCCAGCACCGGCGGCGCGGCGCCGGGGGTCGTGGTGCGGACCATGGTGTGGATGATCGCCTCGGTGTGCTCGATGAGGTCCAGCGTGCGCCACGCGGGATCGACGACCGGGCTGGCCACCTTCACCAGATGCGGCGCGAGGAACTGGCCGAACTCCTCCAGGATGGCTGGGAGGGGCCGGCCGGTCGTGTCGGCGATCGACGACAGGATGGCGACCGCATCGGAGTCTGGATAGGTGCCCGATGGCAGGAACTTGCTCGTGCTCGTCGTCACACTCGACCGGACTCCCTTCCAGGAGGTGCTGCCGGCCGCCGCGACGTCGGCGAACTTCTGGAGGTAGAAGAAAATAAGGCCGTGCACGTGTCTGCTGCATCCCCTGAGAATCGGAGAACGGTCAGTCAGTAGAGCCGCAGACCCGGTCTCTGTATAGAAGCAGTCCGTGGGCGGCGTGGTAGAGGGCACCGCACTCCACGTCGACGTCCGAGGTCTGTTCGAGCAGGGTGACCAGCCGCTCGGCCGCTCGGCTCACCCAAGGCTCTGCCAGTCGCTCGTCGTCGAGCGCAAGGCTCAGCACCTCGAAGATGTGGCCCGTCGCCGACAGCTTGGCGAACACGTCGGCCGACGTGCCTGGCCGCTCGAAGGAGTGGATCGAAAAACTGCCGTCAGCCTGCTGGAACCGCCAGGCTCGGTCGATGCACTCGTCGATCACATCCTGCGCCGTCGCCCACCCGCCGGAGAGTTGATCCGGCGTGCGGCCGGTGGCGGCCAGGTGTTTTTTCACCGCGGCCACCAGTCCGTAGAGGCGATGGGCGCCGCCGCAGGCGCTCGAGACGATGTCGGCATCGGCTTCCATCTCGACGACACGCTCCGTGCTCCACTTCGAGCCGTCACTGGCCGTCCAGGTCGCATCGGGCGGGAGGTAGGCGGAGAGTGCCATCAGTGTCCAGGTCGCCTCCTGGCCGGGACGGATGTCGGCCTGCGCCTGTATGAGCAGATCGTTCACCGTGAACGTCTTCTTTCCGACCACGAGTTTCGTGTCGCGAGGAATTCCATGCCGTCCGCACTGCGAAAGGTAGCCCAGCCACTGATCGGGATGGCCCTGGCCGGTGTTGCTGCCCTCCTCCAGCAAGGCGATGACACCAGACGATCCCGCTCGGAGGTTCCAGCCGGTGAGCCGCCCGCCGTCGAGCAGATAGTCGAGCGCGGCCGAATCGGTGCCGTCGTGTGTGAGTGGGAAGTCTCGGCCAAACGCCAGGATGCCGTGCACCACCTGCCAGGCACCGTGCACCGACGCATCCAGCCGGCGGCCGTCCCGGGCGTGAGCCAGCACCGCGTCGATCCGTTGGCATAGCGCACGGCGGTCGATCGCTCGAGCCGGGGCATCGCCTGTGCCGGAACTGCCACCCGCCCTTGCTCCTCTTGTCGCCTGCCCACAGCCCGTTAGCAGGCCGACCATGACCAACGCTACGAGCGGCAATGCCGCGGGAAAGCCGGGCCGAACAGGAGGCTGGGCGATTGCGTAGAAAGATGCCATGGACACGACAGAAGGTGTGGTGAGGGGGAAGGGAGTGCCGGTCGCCGACCGGCCCTGCTGCTAGAATACTTTCGGGTCCGACGTTCCGGGGCCATCGCCCCGCTTTTGAGGAGCTGTTGAGAAAACATGCCGTTTTTCTACTTCGATCCGATGTACATGCTCGCGATTGCCCCGGCCGTGATGCTGGCGATGTGGGCCCAGTGGCGGGTGAAGTCGTCGTTTGCGGCGGCCTCCCATGAGCCGGCGCCGCTCACTGGCGCGGCAGCCGCCCGTCACATCCTCGACTCGGCCGGCGCTACCGATGTGGAGATCGAGTCGGTGCCGGGGCAGCTCACCGACCACTACGACCCGCAGACGAAGGTGCTTCGCCTGTCGGAGAATGTTTACGGCAGCCGATCGTTGGCGGCTGTCGGCATCGCCGCCCACGAGGCGGGCCACGCGCTGCAGGATCATCAGGGCTATTCGATGATGACGATCCGCAACGCCGCCGTCGGCGTTGCGAACTTCGGCAGCGGCTTCGGGCTGATCGTGTTCATGATCGGGCTGGCGATGGCACTGAAGCCGGTGGCGTGGCTGGGGATCGCGCTCTTCGGGGCGACCGTCTTCTTCCAACTGGTCAATCTCCCCGTCGAAATCGACGCGAGCAACCGGGCGAAGGCGCAGCTCGTGAGCCTCGGCATCGTGCCGACCGGCTCGATGGGGTCGGTGAACAGCGTGCTGAACGCCGCGGCCTGGACCTACGTCGCCGGCACGCTCCAGAGCGTGCTCACGCTCCTCTATTACGCGAGCTACCTCACCGGCGGCAGCAGCAGCGATTCCGACCAGTGAGGCGAAAAGGGGACGCAGCTCATTTCGTTCGCACGCGAAAAGGAACGAAATGTGCGAACGAAATGAGCTGCGTCCCCTTTTCGCGTGACGCTACTGATTGAGTGAATACAGCAGCACGTTGAGGGCGATCTTTTCGGCGTCGTCCCTGCTGTAGCCGGTGCATTCGAGCGAGTTCTGCTTCTCGAGCGCGCAGGAGAGGTCGTATGGGGAGAAGATCACCGCCCACCGATCCCCCATCCGCACACCCTCGAGCTTCGGCGGCACCTGACGCTTCCGCACGTTCATCGGGCCATCGCCGCCGGCCGGCTCACGGAGGGTCACGGTGCGGATGTCGTAGCCTCCGTAGGTGGCCGCCGTGTAGATGGGATCGTCTGCCGGAATCTCCTCGAGCTTCCGGGCTGGTAGCATCGCGGCGATCTCGGCGCGGAAGGCCGTCGTGAACGCAGGGGAGGCGCAGACACTGTCGGCCAGCAGCGTGCCACCCCGCTCCAGGAACTGCAGCAGCCGTTCCCGTCGCTGGCCGTCGTAGGTGAAGCCCTGGCGACCGTGCATGAACACGAGGTGGTAGTTGAAGAGGGATGGATCGGCGGGATCGATCTGGCTTGGTGTGTCGTCGACGCGGATGCCCAGTTCACGGGCCGCAGCGCGGAGGATGTTGGCCAGTGCCGCGGGGGCCGCGTCGCACATGCCGGAGTGCTTGAGCTTGGCGATGGCGATCTGGCCCCGCTCCAGTGCGTCGGGCTCGCGAGGCACGGCGCGTTCGAGAGTGAAAAGCTCATCCTTACGCTTCAGTTCTCGGTTGGTGGCGTAGGCAATCACGTTCGTGCCGATGGCCAGCGCCGCATCCACCTCGCGGCGGATGGTTTCGGGAAGGCTTCGGCTCGACGCGCCGCCGAGTTCCCACAGGCAGGACAGACTCGGCATGGCGGCATCATTCTTTTGCGCATCGGTCGGGGGAGCATAGATGAGGCAGGTGCGGCAGCCGTAGTCGACTCCCAGCAGCGGCCGATGCAGTTCGGGCGGGACGATCTCCTCGGCGTGCCACGCCGGGTGCTCGGGGGGCAGAAGGTGCAGTTGGTATTCGGGCTCCGGAAAGATTTCGCCGACGAGGCTGCGGAGCCGACGATCGAATTCGCCGCTCGATGGACAGCAGGCCTCGGCAAACACGAAGCCGCCCTCGTCGATGTAGCGTCGCAGGCGGCCGCCCGCATCGGGGCCAAGGTTGAAGGCATCGCGGCCTGACAGCCAGAACACCGGCGCCTGCAGCAGGTCGTCGA
>JBIIOL010000602.1:0-2562 GCA_044336965.1 Pirellulales bacterium
TGCCCCGCGGACTCGATGCCATTTTCTGTCGCAACGTCATGATCTACTTTGATGTCGAGTCGCGGCGGCTCCTCGTCGAGCGGCTCTTCGAGCAGCTGGCGCCGGGCGGGTATCTCTTCGTGGGCCACTCGGAGAGCCTGCTGGGCCTTGGTCATCGCTTCAAGGCCGTCCACCCCAGCGTCTACGTCCGGCCCTCCTGACACATCGACAGCGGTCGTAACGGAACACCAACGATGAATGCCCCCGCCCCCCGCCGACTCCGCGTGCTCGTCGTCGACGACTCGGCGCTTGTCCGCAAGGCGATCACCGACAGCCTGAGCCGCGATCCCGAGATCGAGGTCGTGGGGTCGGCATGCGACCCCTACGTGGCCCGGGAGAAGATCGTCAGGCTCAACCCCGACGTGCTGACGCTCGACCTGGAGATGCCGCGGATGGACGGCCTCACCTTCCTGCGGATTCTGATGCAGCATCACCCGATGCCGGTGGTGGTGGTCAGCTCGCTGACGCAAGCCGGATCGCAGGCGGCGATGGATGCGATGGAGGCTGGCGCGATGGACGTGCTGGCCAAGCCCGATGGCACGATGTCGATCGGGGCACTTGGGGAGCGGCTTGCCTACCACGTGAAGGCGGCGGTGGCGGCAAGCCGGTTCCGCCGGCCAGACGACCAGGAGCCATCGGTGGCTGTCGGCGTGGGCGCGTCGGTGCCGCTCTCCGTCCAGCCGGGCGCCGTCGACAGCCGCCAGTTGATCGTGCTTGGCTGTTCGACCGGCGGGCTCGAGGCCCTGCGGACCGTCCTTGGCAGCCTGCCCGCAGGACTGCCGCCGATCGCCGTAGTGCAGCACATCTCCGGGCATTTCTCCAAGGTGGTGGCGGAGCGGCTCGACGCAGTGAGCGCGCTCGACGTCCGTGAGGCGGAGGAGGGAGCGGATCTCCGGCCGGGCATGTGCGTGATCGCGCCGGGGGAGCACCACCTGGCGATCGAACGGGCCGGGAGCGGGTTTCGCACGCGGCTGCTGCGGAGTCCGCCGGTGCATCACTGCCGACCGGCCGTCGATGTGCTGTTTCGTTCGGCGGCTGAGGCGGCCGGGCGACACGTGGTCGCCGCGCTCATGACCGGCATGGGGAGCGATGGCGCCATGGGAATGGAGGTCGTCCGCAAGGCCGGGGGGACGACGATCGCCGAGCACGAGAGCACGTGCATCGTCTACGGCATGCCGCGGGCGGCAATCGAGTTGGGGGTCGTCGACCAGGTGGTGCCCTTGCCGCGGATCGCCGCGGCGATCGTGGCCGCGGCGTCGGCACAGCCGTCGGCCAGTCCCTAGGCCAGTCCCGCTGGACGATACGCCCTTTCTTGCCGAGGATGGAGGCCATGACACACCATGTATTCACTATCGCTTCCTCCTCGCTGCCGCGCATCGGCTTCGTAGGCACCGGCATCATGGGCCGCAGCATGGCAGGCCACCTGCTCGCCGCCGGGCATGAGTTACACGTCTTCAATCGCACTCGGCACAAGGCGGAGCCGCTCCTGGCAGCCGGTGCCGTGTGGCACGACGATCCGGGAGGCGTGGCCGCGACCAGCGACGTGGTGATCACGATGCTCGGGCTGCCGGCCGACGTGGAGGAGGTCTATTTCGGCAGTGCCGCGGCGGGCGCAACGGCCCCATCGGCCGGTTTGCTCGATCGCGGCCGTCCGGGAACCCTCCTCATCGACATGACGACGTCGAGCCCGGCGCTTGCGGCGCGGATCACCACCGCGGCAGAGTCTCGCGGTCTCGCTGCGATCGACGCGCCGGTCTCCGGCGGTGACGTGGGGGCCAGGAACGCGACGCTCGTGATCATGGCTGGTGGTGATGACGCAGCTTTCGCGCGGGCCCGGCCGGTGCTCGATCGCCTGGGTAAGTCTGTCACGCTGCTGGGCCCGGCTGGTGCCGGCCAACGGTGCAAACTTGCCAATCAGATCGCCGTCGCCGTGGGGATGGTGGCATGGTGCGAGGCGCTGGCCCATGCACGTGCCGGCGGGCTCGACCCGGTGGCGGTGCAGCAGGTGATCAGCGGCGGGGCCGCCGGCAGCTGGGCGCTCACGAATCTCGCCCCCCGCAGCCTCGCCGGCGACTTCGCACCAGGATTTCTCGTCAGGCATCTGGTGAAGGACATCCGCATCGCCCGGGCCTGCGCGGAAGAGAGCGGCATCGAACTCCCCGGGCTGGCCACGGCGGAGCGGCTCTACGACGCCGTCATGTCCCGCGGCTGGGGCGACGAAGGCACGCAGGCGCTTTACCGTCTGTACGCCGAATCAACCCGTGGTTCGACATGAGTCATTCGCTGCCACGACATCCGACGCCAACGCTTATCGGCCTCGACTGGGGCACGTCATTCCTGCGGGCATCTCTGTATGGAGGTGATGGCACCGTGTTGGATCGCCGCAGCCGTCCCTGGGGCATCCAGCATTTGCCTGACGGCAGCTACGGGGCGGCCTTCCGAGGCATCGTTGGCGACTGGCGCGAACAGTGCCCCGCGATTCCCGTGCTGGCGGCGGGTATGGTCGGCAGCCGGCAGGGCTGG
>JBIIOL010000603.1:0-2561 GCA_044336965.1 Pirellulales bacterium
CCGCGAGAGCAGGCTGACGAGTGTCGTCTTGCCGGAGCCGCTCCGCCCGACGATCCCCACCATCTCCCCCGGCCGAACGTCGAATGAAACGTCGCGGAGCACCGGCTGGTTGCGGTCGTAGCCGAACGTCACGTCCTGAAAACGGATCTCGCCGCGGACGTCCTCCCAGGCTACCGGATTCTTCGGTTCCGTGATCAGGGCCGGCGTGTCGAGCAGTTCCAGCACCCGCTGGCTGCCGGACAGAAAGCTCGTCAGCCAGGTCGTGAAGTTCGAGAGCGCGCCAAGGGGCGCGTAGAACATCGCCAGGTAGGCGAGAAAGGCGATCAACTGTCCCAGCGTCATCTGGCCGCCGATCACGTCCCGCCCGCCGACATACCAGACGATCAGCCCGCCAAGCCCGAAGACGATCTGCATCGAGGCGGCGTAGGTGGTGTTGGTGTGTTCGACCCATTGCCGCCAGTGCCGGAGGTGGTCGCTGGCGGAATGGAAGCGGTCGCGTTCCCGTGATTCCTGCGAGAAGGCCTTCACCACGCGGATGCCGGAGAGCATGCCGGAGAGCGCTGCCATCTGCTTGCTCGAGGCGTCCCAGAGCCGGTAGTGCCGTGGATAGACGTGCCGCCAGAAGATCCACGAGCCGAGGATCACCAGGGGGACAGGAATGAGCGTGAACAGTGCGAGCTTGGGATTGATCCAGACGAGCATCGCGCCCACGCCGACAAGCTGCACGATCTGCAGCAGGAAGCCGCCGGTGATCTGGTGCATGAGCCCGTGCAACGCCTCGCTGTCGTGCGCCACGCGGCTGATCATCGAGCCGACCTGGTGACGGTCGTAGTAGGCGATCGAAAGGCTCTGCAGCTTGGTCACCATCTCGTCGCGGAGCGTGGCGGTGATGCCTGTGCCGATGTCGGTGGCGAGGCGGCCCTTGAGGATGCCGACCACCGAGAGCAGCACGCGCGAGAGCGCCAGCGCCAGCACGACCACAAGCAGGGCCGTCTTGAAGTCGGGCGTCGTGGCCGCCGTGGCGTCGGCCCGCCCCGACAGGATGTTGTCGACCATGTACTGCTGCAGCTTGGGCGGAGCCAGTTCGGCCACGACCCCCAGAAACGTCAGCAGGCAGAGCAGGATCGCGCCGCGGGTGTACGGACGGAGAAGTTCCCCCACGCGCCTGAGGATCTGCCCCTTCTGCATGCATCGAGGGCACGTGTCGTCGCGGGTCGCGAGTCTGAGACTGCAGGACGGGCACCGCGGCGGATCGAGCGGCCCTGTGCGGGCATCGCCGTCGCTCCAGCCCGGGAGCATGGCCAGCGGCTTGCCGTCCGCGGGGGCCGCGTCGCGAGCCTGCTCCAGTGCCCGCGACACCTTATGAAACCGGGTCGCCATGGCGTTTGAGTAGCGCACCAGATCGATCCAGTCGCCGCCTTCGCGGACCTGCAGCGTGCCGCCCCCGACGCCGGAGCTGGTGCGCACCTGATCGATTCCCTCCCAGGGCACGCTTCGCAGGGGCTTGCCGGCGGCTCCCGCGGCGGTCGTCAGCACCGACGGGAGTTCGGGAACCACCGAGAGGTGGTCTGGCGTCACGACCAGCCACTCCCGTGAGGGGCGGCCGTCGAGCCCCACGTCGGTGTCAACCGAGAGCAGGATCGGCCGGTGATTGAGCCCGGCCTGATCGAGCGAGTGCCGGACCGCGGCGGGGAGCGGGGGCAGCGTCGCCGCCGGGCTGTCGCTTGGCGTCCTGCCCGCAGCGGGCGTATGATCCGGTGGTTCTGCGGCGAGCGTGGGAATCGCGGCGTCCTTCACAATCCTTGCATGACGGAGTTTGTTCATGGCATACGCATGGTGCTGGGGCTTGGTTCGCTGTGGAAAGAGTTGGGGGTCGGTGGGGATGCTCGTGGCCCTGCTGGCCTGCGGGGCAATCACGGCCATCGCGGAGGAGCCGGGCTTCGAGACGCTGTTCGATGGCAAGAGTCTGGCAGGCTGGAAGGTGAATGAGAACCCTGCCAGTTGGAAAGTGGTGGACGGGGAGATCATCTGCCAGGGCCCGCGCAGCCATCTCTTCTACATGGGGCCCGATGCCACGAAGCCCGCCGAGTTCAAGGATTTCCACTTCAAGGCCGACGTGCTGACGAAGCCCAATGCCAACTCGGGCATCTTTTTCCACACGGCGTTCCAACCGGAAGGCTGGCCCGCACAGGGCTATGAGATGCAGGTCAACAACTCGCAGAAAGACCCGGTGCGGACCGGCAGCATCTACAACGTCGTGAAGAACTTCATCCCGCCGGCACCCGACAATGAGTGGTTCACGGAGGAGGTCATGGTGAAGGGCAAGGCCGTCACCGTTCTCGTGAACGGGAAGGTGCTCTTCGAATTCGTCGAACCGGAGGGAGTGACGGGCACCCGAAAGCTGTCGAGCGGCACCTTCGCCCTGCAGGCCCACGACCCTGGCAGCGAGGTCCACTACAAAAATATTCGCGTGAAGCGGCTGCCCTAGTTTGCTGTGGAAAAAGCCATCCACTGCCTTTTTCCACGAGTTGCGCCGCAGGCGGCTCAAGTTATGCTTCGTA
>JBIIOL010000604.1:0-2550 GCA_044336965.1 Pirellulales bacterium
GGCCGGCGGCTCCGGGATAAAGGCTGGCCGGGCAGGGACGGACAGGGCTCGCCAGCGGCACTCGGCGATGTCATGGGCGCGGGACGCGGTCGGGACGGATGCCTGGTCCCAGCACGCGGTCGAGAAGGGAGATCAGCGACTGCCCACCGGCCGCGCCCAGGTCGAGGCCCAGCCTGTGGCCGACAGTGGGAAGGATGACGAGCGTGGTATCGACGTTGGCGGCCTTGAGCGCTGCCGCGAACTCGACGGCCTGTTTTGCCGGCACGGTACCGTCGGCGGCGCCGTGCAGAATCAGCACGGGAGGATCGTCGGCGGAGACATGGGTGACGGGGCTGGCCCGTTGGGCCGCTTCACGAAACTCCGGCAGTGGTCCGCCGACGAGCCGGCTGGCCGGGGAGCCAGCACGATCCTGCTCCGGGCCCAGCGTCGTGAGACTTGCCGGTGCCGCCACGGCACAGACCGCCGCGATCCGCGGAAACAAGCTGTCGCCGACTCGGTCGGTCGACGTGGCGCCGGCCGCTGCCGGCTGGCTGGTGAGGCCCACCAGTGCCGCGAGATGGCCGCCAGCGCCGCTGCCGGCAACAGCCACGCGATCGCGGTCGATCCCCCAGACGTCGGCGTTCCGCTCGATCTCCGCAATGGCAGCCCGGCAGTCGTCCAGCTGCGCGGGAAACACCGCAGTATCGCTGAGCCGGTAGCCAATGCTCGCCACCGCGTAGCCTTCGCTTGCCAGCCAGGCCACCGGGCAATCCGCCTTGGAACCGTCGCGCCACGTGTCGCCATGGATCCAGACGACCAACGGCATGCCGCCGGCATTGCAGCCGGCGGGAAGGTACAGATCAAACCGCTGCCGAGCGTGGGTGGGCTGGGCCGACCCGGATTGACCATACGGCTGGTCGCGGTGTGTCTTGATGCCGGCGGCATCAGCGGCTGGCGCAGCGGCTGGCTGTGGGGGCGAAGCCGGTGCGGTATCGGCTGGGATTGGCGCAGCGATTGTCTTCTCGGCGGGTGCCATCTCGACCGGCACCTCGTCGAGCGGTTGACGGCGGCGTGAGCTGCGCCGCTGCGACCGGCGGGAGACGCGGCGACCCGGCGGCATTTCCACGCCGGCGGGTGTATCGGCCGCCGGTCGGGGATCCTCCCGCCATGCCAGCAGGATTTCGGGCGGCCGCGTGTCTTCGGCCGCGGCAACCGAGACGCCCAACAGTGGCCAGACCAACAACGGTCCCGCCAGGGTCCAGAACGGGCCTGTTAGGAGGCGGGGGGCCGCGAGGGGACTGTGCATGCCCACAGTATACATCCCACCACAGGCCTTCGTTGAAGACCACGGGCCCGCCGCGCAGCACGCGCGGCGGGCCCGGGTATGGAACGCGAAGGCGACGACTAGCGGCGGGCCTGCATCTGGCCGGACGGGGTCAGTTCGTCGATGATCTGCGGAATGTAGCGGCTGAGCACCTCGGCCAGCTGATCGCGGTCGATGTTGCGCTTGGTGGCAATATCGTCGAGTTCACGACGGCCGAACACGTCCTCGATCTGCTTCCGGTCGACCGGCTTGTTAGGCCCGGTGCGGACCCATGAATCGACCTGGTCGCGGAGCCCCTTGTCCTCGAACTGCTTGACGACCTCAGGCAGCTTCTGGGCCGAACCGCCGCCGAAGATCTGCGTGAAGATGTCCTGCAGATCGTTTGCGGAGGGCATGCCCTGTCCGCCACCTTGGGGCTGCGGGGCACGCTGCTGGGGCTGGGGAGCCCGCTGCTGCGGCGCCGGTGCCTGCTGCTGTTGCTGCGCGGCGCCTTCGAGAACCTGCTTGAGAATTTCACCGAGAATATCCATCGACACGCCTCCGAATAGATGAAGAATTGCCTACGGCCAGTATCCGACCTCGGGCACGCGGCCGGGATGGCCGCTCGAATGCCGTCGATCCGGGGACCGAGGGGACATGTACCCTAGCAGATCGGGGGATGAAAAGGGGACGCAGCTCTTTTCAGGGGAAAGAAAAGAGCTGCGTCCCCTTTTCTGCTCCGCCGCCGCTCCGCGTCGACAGGGCCCGCCAAATGGCGGCCTCGACGGAGTTGGCGATCGAGGCTGTCGAGCCGTCCATCATGGCGATGGTCACAATGCCCCCATGGTGGCTCCGGGAGGTGATAGCAGCGAATGTCTTGGCGGTAGCGCTGTTCCCTTCCTGCCGGGAGTTCAAGTCAAAGTCGTAGGTGGCGGATCCCGATTGATAGGGCACTCGCGTGTTGGGCGTCAGTGTGGTCGTGAAGCCGCTGTGGTGCACGCGGCCGTCGGGCCATTCGGTGTGGCCGGTGTTGTCGTTGGTGGTCGCGCCGAGCTTGGTGTCGCCAGCCGACATGCCGGTGGCCAGCCCGACGACAGCAGCAGCATCAGACGGGGGCGACTGTGCCGGGTAGCTGCCGCTCGGATCGCTCGTGTTGCGGACGTAGGGAGTAAAGGCTTTCACCTCCGCGATACAGAACGTCTTGCTCAGGCCGTCGGTGAATTTCGCCGGAGTGAAATTGGAGTTGGGATGGAAGGACCCGTCGCCTC
>JBIIOL010000109.1:0-8885 GCA_044336965.1 Pirellulales bacterium
CCCGTAACCGAGCCTGATGGCAGCCGCGCCATCCGACTGAAGATCGCCGAGCCGTTCGACGAGGTGCTCTATCTCGACGCGGCCGCGCTCTTTGCCGTCGATCATCCAGACGAATGCGATGCGGTGCCCGACGAGCGGTTTCCGGGGAACGATCCTCAGCCCACGGGCGACACGCTCCTGCTCGGCCCGCCGATTTTCCCGCGTCGGGCCTCGAACCATTCCGGCCGCGACATCACCGCTGCGATCTCCTCGGCCGACGGTAGCCATGCCGCGGACTTCGCAGCCCGCTCGTGGCTCGGCTATGCGGAAGAGCACTTCCTGGACCTCGACTTCGGAAGCAGCCTCGCCGGCTTTGGCTCCACCGACCGGCTGGTGCTGGAACTCTCCGGCTGGACCGACTATCCCTATCCCGAATCGATGTGGGCCGCCGCGCAGGCCGGCGTCGAACTGCTGCCGCCCACGCTCGAACGGCTCCACGCCGACGGCACCGCCGCCACGCTCCTGGAGGTCGGTTTTCCTGCCGGCCTGCCTCGGGTGATCACCCGCGAGATCACGGGCCTCGTGCCGGGAAGCGATTGCCGGCTCCGCATCCGCACGTCGATGCAGGTCGGCTGGGATCGGATCGCGATCAGGCCGATCGTGGCAACGCTGCCGGCAGGCACCGGCACACGCGCCAGCGCGGGATCGAACGCCACCGTCGCAGATCTTCCCGATGCCGCGACGTGCGTGCGGACGCAACTGCCTCTCGTGAAGGCGACGCTCGCCTACGGTGGCCTCGCGCGTGAGCGTGTCGCCGAGCCGCGTGGCCCGGTTCACTATGACGATGCCGCCCGCGACCGCGTGCCGACCACCCGCTGGCGGGGCAGCTTCACGCCTCTCGGCGACATCCTCGAGCGTGTGGCCAAAGACGACACAAGCCTCGCGATCTGCGGCCCTGGCGGGGAAGTGGAACTCGCGTTCGATGCGGCCGCGCTGCCTCCGCTGCCGCCGGGCTGGCGACGATCGTTCGTGCTGGAGGCGGCCGGCCACACCCGCGACACGTCGCCGCTGACGGCCGGAGCGGGCAACGTGCTCCCGCTGCCGGAGTGAGCCACAAGCTGCGGGCTCCGTGCTGCGGGCTCCGTATTCGATCGTGCAAAAATACAATGGCTCCACTTTTTGCATTTTGGCTTCTGGATTCTAGTTTTTGTACTTTATCTTGTCATGACAGACAGGGGGGTACTAGGCTCCGCTCGAATCACAAGGGTGCGGCAGTGACTGCGTCGTGAAAAATTGAAGGGGGAACGAAGAACATGACTCGCCGTCGCATAAGCGCTCTGTCACCCCCTCCTCATCGTCAGCGGACCGTCTCAGACGCCGCGGCTCCGGCCCTCCGCAAGGGCTTCACGCTGGTCGAACTGCTCGTGGTGATCGCCATCATCGGCATCCTCGTCGGCCTGCTCCTGCCGGCAGTGCAGGCGGCCCGTGAGACTGCCCGCATGGCGAGGTGCGCCAACAACCTCAAACAGATGTCCCTCGCCGTGCTGCAGCATGAGGAGGCCCGTCGCGAGTATCCACAAGGCTCCGTAGAGTACGCCGCGGAGGTAAGCGGCCAACGCGGGTCCAACTCGGCGTCCTGGCATTACTTCATATTGCCCTACGCCGAGCAGATGGACCTCTACACGAAGGGCGGCGTCCAGTCTGGATCGGGAGAGACCGATGTGTCGGCCCAGCGTGCCTACCGGCTCCGCAACGATGCGACCCCGTATCTGCGTTGCCCGAGTGACCCCGACGTGCTGACTGGCAACAAGGCCTCAACCAACTACACGGCATGCCGTGGGCCATGCAACTACGCGCAGGGTAACGGCCTCTGTACGGCGAACTGGTCGGCCTACACGAACCGGCCCGACCTAGGCTGGAACGCAGGGACCTACATCGATGGCCGGACTGCGAACGGGAGGGCCTCCGCCGCCACTTTAAACCGCTCCAATATCCGTGGCATGTTTCATCCCATCCTGTATGCCAACTGGTCGTTGTGGAGAATGACGCCCAAGGACATGAAGGACGGGACCGCGAAGACGATCATGCTCGGGGAAACCCTCCCGGCCCAACTCCGGGTGATGGAAGGCAACGCCTATCAGGCGTGGGGCAATTACCCGATGGTCACCGTGATCCCGATCAACACGATGGTCAAGCCCGGCGATTGTACCGCTGACGATAACCTCTACGTGCAGAACTGGGGCACCGCCACCGGCTTCAAGTCGCGACACGTCGCGGGAGTGAACTTTGCCTTTGGAGACGGCACCGTCCGCTTCGTCGGCGAAACAATCAACATGGATGTACTCCAAATGCTCGGCCACCCCAGCGACGGCCAGTCGCGGGCATTGCCCACCGAATGAGCATGATGACGCCGAACACTGTGACTCACATGAACGACGCGACTGCATGATGCTGAAGGCCCCTGAATCCGTCCTCCAGTTCCCGCGGTGTTGCAACCTGGCGGCCTTTCTGATGCTGCTCACGGCAGGCCTCGTGGGCTGCGATGGCAACAGGCTGCGGCCAGTCGTCGGCACGGTGATCGTCGACGGAAAGCCGGCAATGACGGGCGTCGAGGTGGTCTTCATCCCGCAGGGCAACACCCGGGAGGCGACGGGGCTCGTCGCCGAGGATGGCAAGGTCGTCATGAAGACGGTCGGCAAGCCCGGCGCTATGGCCGGCCTCTACAAGGTCGTGCTCCGCAACTCGCTCGACTCGATCCGGAAAGAGCCTGCGCCGACCAGCGAGCCAACCGACGACACGAAGCGAATGCTCGCGCCGATGGGATGGGCGGAGCGCCTGGAGAAAGAGACGAAATTTTTGGAAAACCCGCCGAAGGGGCCTGGTTGGATTCCGAAATCCTACGACTCGCCCGCGACCTCGCCGCTCCAGCACACGGTGCCGAAGGGTGGCTTGAAGGCCGGATCACAAGAAGGCCTGAAGCCGCGGTTCGAAGTTTCCTCGGAAAGCGACGCCGCAAAGTAGCCTGCCCCCAATCAACTCAGCGGCTCTGCTTCGCTTCTATCCTGAACGGCAGCAAGGGAAATGGCGACGGCGAGATCGTCTCCCTGCCGCAGACCTGTGCGTAGGTCAGTTCCCGGCGTTCGAGCAGTCCGCCTCCGGCCTGCCAGATTTCGTAGGTCAGACGGGGCGGCCCGTCGGCCGTGTCGAGTTCGAGCACGGTCCAGAGTTTTCCCTCGTCGACGCCGGTGAACCGCTCGGGGTTGGGCTTGAGCGTGATGTTGCCGCTGCCGATCGGGCCGCTGGTGAACTCGAGGTGCCTGCCCTGCACCTGGTAGCCGGCGGTGAAGTGCCGGTCGCCGGAGAGCAGCACGACCCCCTCGATGCCACGGCGTGTGATGGAATCGAAGATCTGCTGCCGTTCGCGGGCAAAGGACGACCAGCAGTCGGGCTGCGTGAGCGTCTGCCACTCGCTCCCGCCGGCGACGACCTTGAAGGGAGCCGACGAGCCGGCCAGTCCGTCGAGCAGCCAGGCGAGTTGCCTTGCGCCGAGCATCGTCTTGGTGGGGCCGTCCGGCGCGTCGTTGGGCGAGCGGTAGTACCGGACATCGAGCATGAAGAACTCGACGTCGCCCCGCTGGAACCGGAAGTAGCAGCCGGGATTCCCCGGCTCGCCGGCTGACGGATTGGCCCACCACTGCCCGAAGACCCGCAGCGAGTCTTCCTTGCCAGGCTGCGTGCCGTCGGAGTTGTTGGGGCCGTAGTCGTGGTCATCCCAGACGGCGTAGGTCGGGACCTCGCGGATGAGCCGCGTGAAGCCGTCGACCGTCCGCATCATGTGGTAATAGTCGCGGAGCTTCGCCGGATCGGTCGTGTCGCCATAGTGGTTGTCGCCCAGCATCAGCAGCAGGTCGAAATTTTTCCGCGCAGCCATCTCGCCGAACGCAGCGGCGGCATAAACAGCCCGTCGCCCCACGCACGCACCAAACGCCACCCGCTGCCGCCCGCGGGTGCCGGCCACTGGGGCGGTGACGAACGACGGGTAGGGCCGCGTAAGCGCTGGCCGACCGTCAAGCAGCGGGCAGTAGTGGTAGCGGGTCGCCGGCCGTAACTCTCGCACCTCCACCTGCCCGGTGAACGACTCGGCCTCGGCGACTTTCGGCCCGTCGATGATCCGCCCCTCGAGAAGCGCAGGATCCTCGCCGATCCGAAAGCTGACGGTGCACGCATTCGAAGCCTTCACCCAGAGTCGGGCCGCGGTGTCGCCGACATGCCCGACGAGCGGCCCCGCATGGACGAACGGCTCGCCCGGCACGGGCGTGACCACCGGCACCGGGCCGTCGAGCTCCGGGGCTGCGACTGGGGGCGGGGTCGGGGCTACCTGCGTTGCGCTGTCTCCGGCTGCCCCAACGGCTGCCTGCGCCGTCGCGATCGCGGCGACACCACCCGCCGACTGAAGGAGGAACTCGCGTCGCGAGGCGTGCGGCACTGGCATGACTTGTCCTCTTGTGAAAGCGTGGCACGGGCAAATGCCTCCGGCATCATCCAGCAGCTGTCGCGAGCATGATACCTGCCTGCCCCGCGCACCGACAGCCGGCCCAACCGCGTTCACTCCCTCCGTTTTCGGCTATCCTTCCAGGAAAACGAAACCCAGGAACACGAAACGAGGCAGCATGAAATCCCTCACCGAGCACCTGACGTTCAACATTCCCGCACGGATGGGGTTTCTCAACATCACGGCGACGGTGGAGGAACTCGTCGCGCGGTCGGGGATCAAGGAGGGCCTCTGCCTCGTCAACGCGATGCACATCACGGCGAGCGTGTTTATCAACGACGACGAAGGCGGTCTCCACAAGGACTACGCGGTCTGGCTCGAGAAAATCGCCCCCTTCAATGCCGACCCCAAGGTCTACCACCACAACAGGACCGGCGAGGACAATGCCGACGCCCACATGAAGCGGCAGGTGATGGGCCGCGAGGTCGTGGTGGCGATCACGAATGGCCGCCTCGATTTCGGCCCGTGGGAACAGATCTTCTACGGCGAGTTCGACGGCCGCCGGCCGAAGCGCGTGCTCGTCAAACTGATCGGCGAGTAGCTTCCGCTGGCAGCGAGGCTTTCGTGTTCCCCGGCAACCTGGCCTGACCGGACGGCGTGTGGTTCATGGCCAGAACAGTGCTCCGGCGATGAAGGAGGCGGCATTCGCTGCCGTGATGGCAAGACAATCCCGGATCGTGGCCACGGTATCCCGCGGCAGCGGATGGATGAAAGCCCGCCAGAACAGCAGGCATTCCGCCACCGGCGCAAACACCTCCGCGCAGACGACATAGGCCCAGCGTGAGGCCGCTGTGGGCAGGCATTCCGGCAACACGAACCACACGAGCGGCAGGGTGCACGCGCTGAGCCAGATTCCGGAAAACAGCCGGATGCGCCAGCCATGCCGAGACGACAGCGCAACGGAGATCACCGCAGTCTCGATCAGGAACGTGGCCCCCCATGCCGCGACGAGTGTAGAGAGGAAGGAATGCATCTGGGCTGGTCACCTGGCCTGCTCAGGTCATCCGGAGGAGAAAGGGTATCTCCGCGAGCACGTGCAGCACGGCGACCGTGAAATACACCTGTCTCGTGGTGCCATAGTCGATGGCGAAGCATCCCCACAGCACCCCCACGGCGAGTACCCCGGAGACCAGCACGAACGCGACGGCCCGCGTCCACATGCGACCCCGACGGGCCAACGGGATCGTCTGCAGTTGCCAGGGAGCGGATCGCATGCCCAGGAACGGAATGAGCACGATCCACACGCCGTAGTGAATGAGTTCCAGGAAGGCGTGCACCGCCACCACACAGCGGGTCGATGTGAAATCGATCAGCCCCGCGCCGGCATGCCGGATCACCTCCCGATCGATGTCCGTGATGGCCTGGATATTTGGGCCCCATGTGGAGAACGCCCAGATCGCGGCCACGCCGGCCGGCACCATCATCAGCGCAAGCCGCCACATGGGAATCCATGACGGATGCCACCGCCGGATCTCACGATCGAGCACGACCAGCGCCACGAGCGGGTGCAGGAACACGATGGCGAGATTGAAGTACCAGGGCCAGGGCCACTGTGCCAGGATCAGGAGTCCGGCGACCGGCGGAACCCAGCCGGCGTCGAACCGCGGATTGGCCCGCGACCGCAGGAGGACCATGGCAGCGGTCCAGATGATCATGGCCGTGTTCCAGGTGGCGTAGATCGCAGCGGCATGACCGAGTCGAGCGGCGGCCCATGGCAGTGCCGCGAACGACGCCGTCAGTCCGACGGCGCCGATGCAGGCCGTCATGAAAAACGGACGCAGGCGCCCCGCCCGAGCAGGAAGTCTGCCCAGCATGTAGCGGGCTTCGAGCAGGTTGTGCGGTCCCGCGAACAGAAACACGATGGCGACGGACATCTGCACGGGCAGCCATGCGGCGATGCCGGCGGCCAGCATGACGAGCAGCGAAAACGCGGCGGCGAACGGGACGCCGCATTCGGCGGTGGACCGTCCGGTGGTCGCTCGGATGTGCAGGTGCGCGGTCGACACGGTTTTGTTGCGGCAGACCGCAGACACGTCCTCGCAGAAAGGTCTTGTCTTAGGTCTTGTCTGAGTCAGACCGTCCGCCATCCGGCGGCTCCGGCGGTGCGTCCTGCCGATCGCGCAGGAGACGCCGGCTGAAAACCAGCCCGCTCCAGATCAGGCAGGCCACAACGCCAACGTACCACAGGAACCCGAAGCGGCCGGTGGCCGGCGCGAACGGTGTCATCATGTCACTCCGGACCGGCGCTCTAGCGGCTGGGATCTGGTCTCGCAGTTCCTCGACCGTGAGCCGCTCCATGTCGAGCGAGACGCGGTACTTCTTCAAGGGAGGATTCGGAGCGTTAACGTCCACCTCTGTCCTTGGCGGCTTAACCGGGGAGGAGAGGACACCGGCGGTCGTCGGCGAAAGGGCCTGCCGCTCCTGATTCGACAGCGAATCGAACTGGTTCCTCGGGATGGCGAGGATCGACATCCGCACCACGTTGCTCGCCCTGAGTGGGAATGCATCAGGTCCCGTGATTGGAATCACTCGCTGGGTCGAACGTCGCATATGCACAGGACCAGAACGTTCCTCCAGATGGATCAGAAACACGTGATCTGCATGTTGTTCGACCCCCGGAAAAGCGACCTCCGGCGTGACGTCGCGAATGCGGGGGTTCGGGATGTCGGCCCGGGACTCGAGCGTTCCGGCAACGGCCACCATCCAGCAGATCAGCCCCAAGCCCCTCAACCCCAAACAGATCAGACTATTGGCAGTTCGAGACATGACACGCGTCGCTCCGGAAAGGCTTTCAGCGGACGACCCCATTCCGATCCATCGTCGCTGAATGAAGGGGGTTGTACCACCGTCGCTCGGTTTCCACCAAAAGACTGAGCGGGCCGATCTCTGAAAGGCCCCTTTGCCAAACAATCGCAAGACACGCCTCGGCGAGGATTCCGGATACATCGGGCTCCGAGTCGTGATGGATCGACGAGAGCCTTGACGCATCTGCACCAACTGTCCAGTCACGACCGGACAACGCCGTGCATCGCTTTTTCCGCTGAATGTGACATCGTGCGAATCGTGATCGGAGTTGAAAGAAGCCGCGCGAACCAAACGCGCGCGAGCCGCGTACCCTTCCCGTCGACGAGCTCAGGCAGCACTTTCTCGGGGCTTGCTGCCCGCCCGCCACAATCGTCATGAAGCGGCCGTCCGCGGTCCCTCGGGATGCACGGGCGTCGCTCCCTCCCTCCCCCCTCGCCTCCCCCCTCCCCTCCGGCGCCGTGCGTCTGATGGTCCCTCCGACCTGTTGGTCGCTCCAGTTGGGTCTTTCACTCCATCCTGATCTCCATTCTGGCTTGAAAGGATTCTCACATGTCTCGCATCACATCCCTGAAAGAGCGTTTCTGGCATCACTCCAGCCGGATCCTGCTGGCTGAAGAATCGATCCTCGCGATGGCGGTCGTCGCCGCCGGATGTCTCTATCTGTTCGCGTGGCTGCCG
The DNA here is from genome assembly GCA_044336965.1 of Pirellulales bacterium. Taxonomy (GTDB): domain Bacteria; phylum Planctomycetota; class Planctomycetia; order Pirellulales; family UBA1268; genus CAMCQY01. The sequence continues at coordinate 8,015 of JBIIOL010000109.1, forward strand.
AGGCCGATCATGCCGCCAGCCGCCACGGCGACGGTGCACAAGCTGAAGGCTTCGCTCTCGCCACGGCCCAAGGTCAACGCCGGAATCCCGCTGATAGCCGCGAGTCAACCGATGATGCGTGCCATCCACCACGCCCAGAGACGGGAAGCCCGTGGTGCGTTCAACGATTCGACTCGGGCCGCATGGCAGGCTGCAGGCGACGAGATCCGGAAGCTCTCACTGCTCCCGATCGCGACGAGCGACGGCCGCGTCATCCGGCTCTGGATGCGTGAAGGCGAGGAGGAGCGGGTCGTCGCCATCGAGGAGTTCCTGGAGGAATTGCTGCCCGGCAGGTTTGCCGCCCTCGAGGAGCAGCGCCGTGCTGCGGTGGCCGCCGATCCCTCCCTCGATGAATCGCTTCCCGCGGTCACCTGGTTCGCCGTCGTAGATGAGGCTCCCGCCGACGTGCGGGAACAGGCGTTTAATCTCTGCATGCTCCGAGAGGAAGCGCGCAAAGAGGCGGCCCTCATCGGGAAGTACCGCGACATCGTGGGCTACGACCACTGGAAGGCGGCGTGTGCCGTCGGCGCGAGCCCGGTCGGGCTGGAGGCTCATGCCGCGATCTGGCGGGCCGACTACGATGTGATGCTTGCCCAGTTCAGCCTCGCGAAGGATGCCTACGAGGAGGGCTTCCGGGCCTGGCGGGCGGTCTGCGATGCGTCTCCCGCAATGCGGTCCGATCCGCTGCTTGTCTCGGAGATGAAAGAACACCTCGAGCGGTATCGTGAAGTGCTCGCCACGCTGGAAGTTCCGGTCGACTCTCCGGTCATGCTGCACGACGTGATTGGTGGCTCGGAGCCGGTCTCGCTCTGATCTCCGGTCGCCTGATGAA
>JBIIOL010000605.1:0-2544 GCA_044336965.1 Pirellulales bacterium
CGCAGGCAGGATGCCGAAGCGCAGTCAGCATCGAGCGAGCGAAGGCAGGATGCCGAGAGCGAACGTCCGGCGACGGGGCATGGGCACCCCCGACCCACGCAAGGCGATGCGCTATGATCTCGACGTGTGCCGCCGATTCCGGCGGTCAGCCTTCGCCCACTTCGCCGAGGCTCATCAGCAGTTCCGACATCTCGCCGGCGGCGTGGGCCTTGCCCTGGCGCCTCGCCTCCTCGATGCCTTCGCGGAGCGTGCTGCGGGCCTCGTCGATCCGGTCGCGGGCCACGAGATGCTGCGCGGCCATCTGAAAGGCGGGCACGTATGGCGGCACTCCCCGGGCGAGCGCTTCGAGGATCTCGAGACCGGCCTCCCATTCTCCGGCAGACTCCATCTCGAGCGCCAGGCTGTACCGCAGAAACACGTCGTCGGGGTCGTCCCGTAGCAGGGCCTCGATCTTCTCGCGGCGGCTGGGCTGTTGTGACGGGTTGGGCTGGCCTGGCTGATCTGTCATGGCGTGCTCGCGGGTTGGGATGGGTCGATCCTTGACACCGTGCGCGCCTCGCGGCCGTGTGTCACGATGATCGCCTTGTCCGACAGGCAGACCACGGACCGGGCACCGACCAGCCGGGCCACACAGACGGGCTCTACCGCCTGCCGGCCGTTTCGCAGCACGGCGTCGATCCGCCACAGTCCCTCGGGGAACGTGTCACTTCCGGCCCCACCGCCGGCCACCCACAGCGTGCCGTCGGTCCTGCAGAACGCGGCGTCGCGAACCTGCGGCAGTGCGGTATCGAGGTGCAGCAACGGCCTTGGATCAGGCGGCTGGAAGAAGGAGACGAAAAAACTCGCTGGTGTGCGGGCCGCCGGATCGGTTGTGAAGAGCACGAACTCCTCGGCGAGGCTGATCGTGGCAGCGGAGAGCCGAGCCCCGGCCGCCAGCACCGGGCAGGCACGCGCGGACACGGCGCCGATCCTCGCGCCTGCGATCGGAGCACGCAGCACCGCAGGCAACGGGGCCGGCAGCCCACAGATGCCCAACCAGTCACGGGACGGGCTCACGATCAGGCAGGCCCGCTCGTCCGCAGCAGCACGTGCGACGTCCGGGACCGGTTCGGGGCCGCGTGGGGCCGTGCCCACCGACACCGTCTGCACAGGCTTGCCTGGATCGGCGGGAGTGCCCGGCTGAATCCGATGCGTCTGCAACGACCAGGCATCCTGGCTCCGGCAGAGCAGCGCGATCATGCTCGTATCGATGCACGCCATCGAGCGTGCCACGGCACCGGCTGCTGCCGCCTGCGGACCTGCAGCCACGGCTGACCACCGCTTCGTAGGCTCGAACGGGTCAACTGCCACGACCTCGCCACGTGCCTCATCGAGCACGTAGAGCGTCTGGCCGTTGGCCGGGGCAGCCAGATCACCTGCTCCCGGCATGTCCGTGATCAGGTCGCTGCGTTGCGGCTGCAGGGCGGCCGGGGCCGCAACCGCGAATCGACACCAGAGGCCGCAGAGCACTGCCAACCAGACGACGGGACCCACGAACCGTGAAACCCATCTTCCGCAGCCGAACGAGGCCATGGCGTTCACTCCCCGGCCGACGCGGCATGGGCCGCCTCCCAGGCGGCGATCTTGTCGACATGCTGGAGCGACAGGCCTATGTCGTCGAGGCCTTCGAGGAGGCATCGCTTGCGGAACGGGTCGACCGTGAAAGAACGCGAAAACCCCGCATCATCGCTCACGGTGCAGGCTGGCAGGTCGACATGCAACCGGTAGGGCCTGCCTGCCGCCTCTGCCGCCCTCGTCCGGCAGAAGAGTTGCTCCACATCCTCCTCCGAGAGGCGGATCGGAACCATGCCGTTCTGGAAGCAGTTGTTGAAGAAGATGTCGGCAAAGCTCGGTGCGATCACCACCCTGAAGCCATAATCGGCGAGCGCCCACGGCGCGTGCTCGCGGCTCGAGCCACAGCCGAAGTTGCGCCGGGCGAGGAGCACGCTCGCTCCCGCGACGATGGGCTGGTTGAGTTCAAACTCGGGGTTCGGCGCACCGTCAGGCAGAAACCGCCAGTCGAAGAACAGAAACTGTCCGAAGCCGGTCCGCTCGATCCGCTTGAGAAACTGCTTGGGAATGATCTGGTCGGTGTCGACGTTGGCCCGGTCGAGCGAGGCGACGATGCCGGTGTGGGTGGTGAATGGTTGCATGGAGAGGGGCTGTCGTGCAGCGGGTTGTTCAACGGTAGAGCCAGTGGCGGATGTCGGTAAAGTGGCCGGTGACGGCAGCGGCCGCCGCCATGGCCGGCGAGACGAGGTGCGTGCGGCCCCCCTTCCCCTGCCGGCCCTCGAAGTTGCGGTTGCTCGTCGAGGCGCACCGTTGGCCGGGCGTGAGCGTGTCGGGATTCATGCCCAGGCACATGCTGCAGCCGGCCTCCCTCCACTCGAAACCGGCGTCGCGGAACACGCGATCGAGGCCCTCCTGCTCCGCCTGCCGCTTCACGCGACCGCTGCCGGGCACGACCATCGCATGGATGGTGGACGCCACGCGGTAGCCGCGGAC
>JBIIOL010000110.1:0-8868 GCA_044336965.1 Pirellulales bacterium
CCGCCGCCCGCTCCAGGTAGGAGAGCACCGTGTCGTTTTCGTCGAGGCTCGTGTAGACGTGCTGGGCGTAGATGCCGAGTTCGCATCCATGGCCCCACTTCACTTCACCGCCCAACGGTGGGAGCGACCGCACGAGCGTCCGCAGAAACGTCGTCTTGCCCTGGCCGTTGTCGCCGACGATAGCGGCCCGCGTGCCGTGCACGATCTCCACGTCGATCGACTCCGCCACCTTCCGATCGGCATAGCCGATAGCCAGCCCCCGACACCGCACGGCTGGCCCCTGCCGCGGCGACACCTCAGGGCAGCGGATCGCCGCGGTCGGCGAATCGGCGGCAATCTCCTCCACCTCGAGTTTTTCGAGCTGCTTGCTCTTCGACTTCGCGCGGGAGGCGGTGGAGGCTCTCGCCTTGTTGCGAGCAATAAAATCTTCCAACTGCCGCCGCTTCGAGAGCACGGCGGCATTGGTCCGTTCGAGATGCTCCCGCTGCCCACGCTGATACTCGAGAAAGGCTTCGACCTTGCCCGGAAAAATCGTCAGCTTGCCGCCGGAGAGGTCGAGGGTGCGGTCACAGGTGGCGCCGAGGAAGGCCCGGTCGTGCGACACGATCAGGCAGCTCTCGCGGTAGTCGCGGAGAAAGTGTTCGAGCAGGATCTGCGTCCGCAAGTCGAGAAAGTTGGTCGGTTCGTCGAGCAGCAGCAGTGTGGGCTCGTGGAGGAGCAGAGCCGCAAGCTTGACGCGGGTCTGCCAGCCACCGGAGAGTTCCTTGACCGGGCCGGTGAGCAGCGAGCCCTTGAGTTCGAACCGGCCGGCCACCTCGCCACACTTCCAGTCGGGTTGGCCACTGTCGCGTATCAGGAAGGCCAGGGCCGTCTCGCCGGGTTCGAATGGGTCGTGCTGCCTGAGGTAGCCGAGCCGCAGCCGCGGATGCCGGATCACCTCGCCGGAGTCGAGTTCCTCCTCGCCCAGGATCACGCGGAGCAGCGTGCTTTTTCCCGCTCCATTGCGGCCGATGAAGCCCACCTTGCCGTCGTCGGTGATCGTGGCGCTGGCCTCGTCGAGGAGCACCTGGTCGCCGTAGCGTTTGGAGGCGTTTTTGATGTCGAGCAGAACGGCCATGGCAGGTGTCCGAGGGAGGGCCCCACACAGTAACGAACCACCGTGGCAGACGGGAATACGAGCGGAAAAACAACGCTGCATCGGCCTATTCGCCAGCCCATTACTGGCACGCAGAACCGGCCAACGGCTACAGTAACTGCTCACGCGAACGCCCCGATCCACCTCCGCCGGAACCCGCCCCATGCATCTTCTCCTTCGTCCCCTCGCGGCATCCCGATCGCCCTCTGCCGTCCTGGCCGCCGCCACGCTGGCGTCGCTCATGCTGATGGCCTGCGTCTCTCCCGTCGTTGCCCAGCCAATCGCTGCCCCCGCTGCAGCCGCTGCCACGGCGTCGGCGACGGCGACGGCGACTGACATCATCGCAGCGGTGCGTCGGGCAGCCGACGCCTACGCGACCGCCTTCAACGCCGGCGACGACAAGGCTCTCGGGGACCAATGGACGCTCGGTGCCGAACTGGAGGAGGGGGGCACGTTGCTGAAGGGCCGTGAAGCGATCGTGGCATCGCTGAAGCAGTGGCGTTCGATCCACCCGAAGTCTGCCCTGAAGATCGACGTCACCGACATGCAGCTGCTGGGCATGGGTGTGGCCCGCGTACAGGGCACGCTCACCTTCACCAAACAGGAGGGTGCGGAGCCCGTCGTCTCACGGTTCGACACGCTTCGCGTGCTGGAAAACGGAGCGTGGCGGATCGCCGAGTCACGGGTGGTCCCCACTCCGCGGGCCGCCCTGGCCGACCTGGCCTGGATGATCGGCACCTGGCAGTCGACCGACGCCAAGACCGGCTCCACCATCGACGCCGCCTACGAGAAGAGCCTCGACGGCCATGCCGTCATCGGCCGCATCAAGGTCAAGCGGAAGGACGGCTCGACCGTCGAGACGATCGACGTGATCCACGCCGACCGCCTCACGGGCCGTGTGCGGTCATGGACCTTCGATTCGACCGGAGCGCGGGCCGAGGGGATTTTTTCCAGCGACGGCACATCCTTCGAGCGAAAACTCGTGGGCACGCCGGGCGACCCTGCCGCAGGCAGCCGAACGGAGTGGGTGCAGGTGCTCACGCCACTTGGTCGCGACATGCTGCTGTGGCACTCGATCGAACGGACGGTCGACGGGCGTGCCGAACCCGACACCGAGCCGCTGCACCTCCGCAGGATTCGCTGAACGTCGTCCACTGCCACGAATCACCACATCATTCACCGCCACCCCTTGGAGCCCAGTCATGTTCATCTCGCTTACACACCGTCGCCGGACCGTTCGCACGGTGACGGTCGTTCTCACGGCCCTCGCGCAGGCGTCCTTCTCTTCCTCCATTGTCTTCGCTCATGGCGGTGGCGGCGGCCACATGGGAGGGGGCGGCCACATGGGCGGCTTCAGCGGCGGTGGCGCCCGTGGGTTTGATGGCGGAGGGCGGGGCTTCGATGGCGGCCGCGGCGGCTTCGACGGTGGTGCGAGGGGATTCGATGGGGGGGCGCGTGGTTTCGAGGGCGACCGCGGCTTCGATGGTGGACGCGGACTCGACGGGGCGCGTGGCCTGGATGATGGACGCGGATTCCGCGACTTCGACGGCGGCCGGCTGGACGGGGGCGAGCGGCTGGACGGCGGTGCCAGGCTCGATGGAGGCGGCCGCCTCGACGGTGGTGAGCGACTCGACGGTGGTGGGCGACTCGACGGTGGTGGGCGACTCGACGGTGGTGGGCGACTCGACGGTGGGGCGAGACTTGATGGTGGAGCGCGGTTCGATGGTGCAGGCCGCTTCGCCGGTGATGCCAACGTGGCGCGGGCTGCCGCCGTGGGCGACCGTGGCATTCGTCCCTACTCGATGAACACGCTCTCCGCTCGTGGCGATGCCGTCCGCAACAACTTCCGCAACACGAACTGGTACGGCAACCGGGCCTGGTACGGCAACCACTTCAATCGGTGGTGGCCGGGCGGCTGGTGGTTCGCAGGCGGCATGATGACAGGCCTGCTCTGGGGCGATCTTTTCGCGTGGGGTGGCTACGGTGCGTATGCCGGAGGAGCCGGCGGTGGTGGCGGCTATGGCGGCGGTGTGGCCACGATTCCCTATGACTACGGCACGACGGTGGTCTATCAGGACGACGGCGTCTACGTGCAGGGCAGCCGCGTGGGCACGGCGACGGAATACGCCCAGCAGGCGACGGCGATTGCATCGCAGGGCGACACCGACGCGAAGATTGCCGACGACGACGAATGGCGGTCACTCGGCGTGTTTGCCATGACGCGGTCGCAGGAGACCGACGCGAGTAATTTTCTTTCTCTGGCGGTCGACAAGAACGGAATCCTGCGCGGCAGCTACTACAACGCGGTGTCGGATGAGAATTCCCACGTGACGGGGAAGGTTGACAAGAAGACGCAGCGGGCCGCGTGGACGATCGGCGACAAGAAGGACCCGGTCTACGAGGCGGGGATCTCGAACCTCACGAAGGATCAACTGACGATCCTGATGCACAAGGCTGACGGCAAGGTGGAGCAGATGCTGCTGGTCCGCGTGCAGCAGGGGGTGCCCGGGGCGGGCCCGGTATCCAAGCCTGCCGGGTCGGAGAAGGCGTCGAATGGCGCCCCGCCGTCCGAGCGAGAAAACGACCGGCCAATCAAGGTGAACGCGCCCCCCGAGGACGACCCAAACGAAAACTAGGCCAGAAACCTCGAAACCAACTGGAGCGGAGGGCATGGGACTCGAACCCACAACCGGTTACCCGGCACGACATTTCCAGTGTCGCCGCTAGCCATTCGCTTACCCTCCAAACGCGTGTTTTTGGCCTTGTGTATCCCGTTGTGTGTCCCGTTTGCCGGTTTCCACGCTGGGTGACACAGCCTCAAACGGGCGGTCGGAAGGGGAGTCTACCCTCGCTGTGTGCCCCTGAAAACCCAGAGATGCCAAACGCGGCGGCCTGCACGGTCACCGGCATCTCGTTGCCCACGGGGACGGGCAGTCCCGGCCGGCGGGCATCCACCCACCAGACCGGCGGCTGATGTGTACCCGCTGTGTGCCCCTCCGGGACACCGTCCCCCGGCAGCGTGATCGTCGCCGTTTGCCCGGCACCACTACATTGGCGGCATGGCGAAAGGGCTGCCTCCACCATCCGACGATGAAATCCTGACGGCCCCGGCTGCGGCCCTGATCGCCGGGCTGGATCGTGCCCACTTCCGCCGGCTGATCCGCGACGGCAAGGGGCCAGCGCACCAGACAGTGCGGGCAGGGAAACGCGACATGGTGCTGATCCTGCGCCGCGACCTCGCTGTCTGGATCAAGGCCCGGGACGCATAACTTGCGGCCTGCGGCATCTGCTGTTGGCGCACCATGTGTGGCGCGTTCAAACTCTCGCGCATCACAAGTGGCGCGGAGCGTTTCGCCCTGGCCGGGCGGCCTGCGTCACCAACTCAAGGTGAGAAACGCGATGAACACTCAGAACGGATTCCACGCCACATACCCCACCGCGATCGACTCGGAGATCAACCTCGCCGACAACCTCTACATCACGGTGATGATGCGGTGGGGGCGGTGGCGGCTGCCGCGAGTCATGCGAACCAATCCAGCCGCTACCCTGTCCAAACTGGCGTATCTACGCGAGCCTGACTGTTGCGGCATCCCGTGCGCCTGCGTTCAAGGCGTTCCAGCAAACCCACACACGCGGGCCAACAACGAGCAGATTCTCACGCCAAGCCACATGGCGTGGGATGAGTTTCAGGAGCGGCTGCACGCGGAGCTTCAGTGCCCCGATTTTGAATGGCGATACGGCGGCGCTCGCGTGGTGATGCAGGAAGAAATCAGCACCGAATACTGGCCGCTGTGCAGTGCCAACATCATCGCCGACATGGGCTTTGCGGTTGCGGAGTCGCTGTGTGTCTTTCGGTCATTCCTCGGCGACACAGACGAGCGCATTTACGAACACACCGCGAGCCTCTGGCGAAGCACCAAGCCGCGCCCGGGGCACGAAGCCTTTGATGCCGAGAGAGTTTTCTGACATCGCCCGCGCTGGTGTCACGGCGCAGCCAAGGAAGATAGTCACGCAGGCGCCTGCACGACTATTCCGAGGGATCGCATACGCCGCATCCTAAGTCGGGGCAGTGCCGAGCGGCTACGGCGGCCTGCCGGTGGCCGCCGTCTGTTTTCAGCCGTTGCCGGTCAGGCGGCTTTTAGCCGACGACGCTCAAGCAACCCAAGCGATCCCAGCACGAGGGCCAGAACGCTTCCAAGGCTATTCGGGTCGATCTCCGGGACGGCGGAGGGGCCGCTGACGGGACTTGCGAGACGAAAACCGATGAGGCCGTCCCCGTACGACGGGCCGGCCGCGCCCCTGCCGGAGGACGACAAGTCGAACCCGTCGGGGAACCAGCTGCCGCCCCGAAGCCCACGAGACGAGCCGGAAGGGGCAAGCCCGTCGTAATCGTTCCACTGATACACGTTCCCGCTTTGGTCGAACGTGCCGTAGAAACTCGCACTGTTCGTGAACGCTCCCACGTCCGTCAGGTAGTTTTGATTGCCGTCAAAGTCGCCCGACTGCGTCACGGAAAACCCGGCGCCGGTGAAGTAGTTTGCCTGATTCGTTCCCGCGCCGATCGTGTTGCCCGGAGCCGAGTCGCTCTGCGTGGCATAGTCGTAGTAGCCCGGCACGCCAACTCCGCCGTAATTCGGCGAGTAATATGCCGCCTTGTACCACTCGTTCTCAGTCGGAAGCCGGAACGCGGCACCGGGGTTGGCAGCCACTGCATTCCCGCTCGTCGCACCGTTGAGCGTGTATGCACCGGTCTCAGTGCTGCCATCGCCTTGACCATTCGTCATCCAGTTGGCAAACCTCGCCGCGTCGAACCAACTCACATATGTGATCGGACGGTTGCTGCTGTTGCCGCCGCTAAACTCATTATCGATCACGCTGTACTTCGCCCCGGCACTGGCCCCAGCCGTGTACCGAATACCGGCGATGTTACGATCAGTCGCCATCGACGCGTTGTAGATGCCGTTTGGGTTTGTGCCGCTGGGGTCGGCCGCATTCAGAAACGACGTGTACTGGCCAATCGTCACGTCGTACTTGCCGATCTGGTACGAGTAGTTCACGGCACCGTTGAACGTGCCGCCCGTGTCGTTGGCGTTGCCCGGATCACCAACCGTCACCATGTCATAGGTGATCTGATCGGCACCGGCAGGAGCGGCCAGAAGGCAGGCCAATGCAGCCAGCCAAAGGGAAAGCGTCTTGAGCGAGAGGCGATTCATAGCATTGATCCTTGCGGTGCGAGGTGATTTTCCGAGGTGCCGGAAGTTGTGGCAATAAGAGGCTACGGTCCACACTATGGCCCCCTCGCTGTAGGGTGTCAAACATTCCGGTCACGGACTTGCAAATACTCCCAAATCACGGTGCATGGCCGCTATCTCGCCACCACCGCAAACGTCCCTGCCACGTAGTGCGGGCACGCCCTGATGTACTCCTCCGCGACCGAGACGCTCACCGGCCGGGCAACGTCTACCGCGATGATGGTGTCGGCACCCACTCGCAGATCGGCCACGATCGTGCCGCTCATCCAGCCGGCTACGTGCTCGGCCACCAGCTTGCGGCGCTTACTGCTAACGTCGCGCCGGTAGGAATCGGCAAACACAAACCGAAACCGCCTAGCGGTGCGAGCCGCTGCCGTGGGGCCGGAGACGCGCGAGGTGAACGACATCAATCCAGCCCCACGGTGCCGCGGCTCATCGTCTAACGCCTGCTTGCGCCGCGATCTGTGTGAATGCCCACGCCTCGGCAGACTGCCGCAGGTGCATCGGGCAGCCCAGCCCGGAACCCTTCACGCCGTAGCACCGCGCCCCGGTGTAGATCGGCCGCAGTGTCTCGCTGCGCTCGAGCACCGCTACGTGATGCAGACGGCATTCATCGACTACCCGCATCCGGCCCACGCCGTCACGCTCGACGATCCAAGACTTCGACCGGTGAAAGCCGATGCTCACGCCAAGACTGCGGCCGTCGATCTCCGCGAGCACCTTGCGGCCTAGCGGCGTATCTCGCAGGCGGGCCTCGAACTCTAAGCCCACTGTGCGATCCACTCGAAACAGCAGATCGAGGCCACGGCTCGACACGATCTCCGGGCCGTCGTGATTCCACGTGAGCGAGATCTCACCGCCCGTGCGGGCCTGCTCGGCGATGCTCTCCATGCAACGAGGCGTGAACTGCTCGGGCAGCGTCTCGCCGTCCTCGGTGCAGTGCGCGGGCTTGCTCACACCCGGGCAGCACACGCCAGCCACCCAGCCGATCACCGGGGCCAGACTTCTCGCCTGCGGCCTCGATGGCTTGGCAGCCACACTCGGGGCCGTGGCGAGGCCCTCGGGCTTGTGACCTGCCCCCATGAAAGTCGCCAGTTTCTAAGTTAGGGTTTTGCCCTCCGCCAGACCAGCCCTGTGCGGTTGCGGAGGCGCAGCCGTAGCAACCGCACAGGGCTGCAGCGCCTCCGGGGCCGGGGGTCGGTATCCCAGGGCGCTGTGCGGCCGGATCGTGTTGTAGTGCTGCCGCCAACGCTCGATGAGCACCTTGGCCTCGAGCAGCGTGTCGAACGCTTCCCGTTCCAGCAGCTCGTCCCGGAGCTTCCCGTTGAAGCTCTCCACATAGCCGTTTTCCCACGGTGAACCCGGCTCGATGAACAACGTCTTCACGCCGACTCGCCCCAGCCACTCTCGGACACGCTTGGCCGTGAACTCGCTCCCGTTATCGCTGCGGATGTGCTCCGGAACACCCCTGTGAACGAACAGGTCACTCAGCCGTTCGAGAACGTCTTCGCTCGTGACCCTCTTGGCGACATCGATCGCCAGACACTCCCGAGTGAACTCGTCCACGATCGTCAGCATCCGGATCGGCCGGCCATCGGATGTACGATCCGCGACGAAGTCATAGCTCCAGACGTGATCGCGATGGGTCGGCCGCAGCCTGATGCATGACCCGTCATTGAACCACAGCCGCCTTCTCTTAGGCTGCTTTTTAGGCACCTTCAGCCCCTCGTCACGCCAGATGCGTTCCACTCGCTTGTGGTTCACTCGCCATCCCTCCCAGTGCAATAGAGCCGTAATTCTGCGGTATCCGTAGCGGCCATACTCACAGGCCAGCCACACGATCTGCTTCACAAGACGAGGCTCATCATCTGGAACATGCCGCTGCCGTCGCTGCGTGTTCCGATCCTGACCAAGCACAAGACATGCCCGGCGTTCGCTCAGTCGATCACGGCCAAGAGCATCTCTGACATGCTCGACCGCTCGCCGCCGCTTCGCCGGGCTCAGAAGTTTCCCGACGCGGCTTCTCTAAGAATCGCCTTGTCCAGTTCGGCATCAGCCAAGAGCCGCTTTAGCCGAGAGTTCTCCTTCTCAAGGTCCTTGAGCCGCTTTGCCTGGTCGATCCGCAGCCCACCGAACTTCTTCTTCCAGCGATAGTAGGTCTGCTCCGTCACACCGATCTTCTTGACCGCCTCCAGGACGGTCTTGCCCCTACCCACCTCAACCTCGACCTCTCGAAGCTTGGGGATGATCTGCTCAGCCAGTTCCTTCTTTCCGCGTGGCATTGGTTGCCTCCCTTGGTTTGCTCCACCCCCAGATTCTCTCTCTGGAAGCGGTGCCGTTTAAGGGGGGCAGGTCACCACCGTGCACGCCCTTCGCTCGGAGACGCCGAACTTCGTCTGAAGCTCGGCGACCGCCGCTCGCTTCCGGGAAGGGCCTACCAGTTTCCCTCCGAGAGGTGCTTCAGCATCTGGTTGTCCAACG
>JBIIOL010000627.1:0-8868 GCA_044336965.1 Pirellulales bacterium
CGACGGACGCATCGGATCGGGCGCGAACCCGCGGCTCGACACCTTTGCCGCCTTCGCGGCGGTCGGTCGGTCGGCGGCGGCCGCCTACGCGGCTGCGATCGACACCGACGGCGACGGTCGCGCCGACGCGATCTATTCCTCGCAGGGTGCGGGGGGCCGCGGCAGCCTCACCGAATTGAATCGCGATGGCGGCATCGTGGGCAGCCTGTCGGCGTTTGCCGGGCCGACGCGTGTGGCGGCGCCGTTCGCCGCGACCGATCCGGCATACGTGACCACGGCGTCGGGATTGCGGTATCGGGATCTCGCCGTGGGCACTGGTGACGCGGCGAGGGCCAGCAGCTCGGTGACCGTGACGTACCGCGGAACGTATCTGAACGATATCAGCGGGCGGGCGACGATTCGAAATCGACTCAACGCCAGTGACCCGGCGAAGACGGGAACGTTGGTCACTCGCGTGGCGGGCGAGGAGTTCGACTCGGGCACGCGGACCTTCGCCGTCCAAGGTCTCATCGCCGGGTGGATCGAGGGCATTCCCGGGATGAAGGAAGGGGGCCGGCGGCAGCTCATCGTGCCCGGCAACCTCGCCTACGGTGCAAACGGCACGGGTGATTACGCCTCGGGCACGACCGATATCCCGCCGAATGCGGCGCTCGTGTTCGACATCGAGCTGCTGTCGACGACGTAAGGCTTTCGCTTACCAACTGGCCTCGAGGCCCAGGCTGGCGCCGTGCAGAAAGACGCCTCCGCCACCGGCGAGCCCACTGCCGCTCGTGGCTGAGGCGCCGAAGTCGTACTGGCTTGGGGCGAGCGCCACGCCCGAGAGCCAGATCAGGTTGTAGCCCATCCGCAGGCCCCAGGTTTCGTCGATGCGGTAGGTGAGCGTGGTGGCGATATCGCCGATGAAGCCCACGCCACCTTCCGTCGCGGAGTGGCCTGGCCGAGCGGTGGCCGAGGGAGTGATCGCGTCGGGAATCGCGGCGGTCGATTGCGACATCGCCGAGCCGGCGAGGGCCGCCTTCGCCCAGCCTTCGAGCGCCCAGTTCTGCCATTCGAGGCGGCCGCGCCTTCCCAGTTGCATGCCGAAGAGGTTGGTCGAACTCTGGATGCCGTAGCGGCCGACCTCACCTGCCGAGCCGCCGGAGAGGGCGAGCGTGGCCGACTCGTCGAGTCCCGCCCAGCGGAAACCGAGCAGCCAGTCGTGCGTGCCGCGGCAGTAGTTTTCACATCGCTGCCACGGATAGCGACCGCTGCGATTGAATCCGCCGTCGTCGTACCGGGAAATCCAGTTCGCTTCCGCGGAGTTGAGCGTGGAGGCGTAGGTGGCCCGGGCGAGCGACTGGGCGTCGAGGCCGACCGGCAGTGATGCCAGCGGGTCGGGTGCCTGGATGTTGTCGAGCCCTGGCACCTGGCGCTGTGCGAACATGTTCCAGACGCCGAGATAGCCCACCTCCCAGCCGGTGCCGCAGTCGTCGACGCGGCCATGGAAGAGCCGCAGGCCCGGCTGCGTGGGAAACGTCAGCTGGCCCGCGGTGATGATCGCGTCGCCCGTCGCCGAATTGGCCGCGAGGACGGTATCGGTCGACTGGTTGTTCCGCTCGAGAAACACCGCGTCGACGGTGGTCCAGGTGTCCTCGAGGCCCTCGTGGGCAAAAGCCGTCAACGTGCACCCGCCAGCCGCCATGCACGCAGCGGCCACGATGGCCCGTCTCACCCACGGTGAACCAGTCATACGCCCCTCTCGATTCCGAGAATCCGCACCGCCGGCAGAACCGGCTACCTCGGAATGTTCGGCAGGGTGGGGACTAGCCCTGAAAGTCTGCCACCCACGGGCCGAAAAAACCCCCGGGCTTGCCTAGTTTTTGCGAGGCACATGGTCGCAAGAGTACCCTCAGGGGCTTCGGAGATGATCATCACAGGACGACGAGGACGACAGGGATGACACGGCCGCAGGCGGGCGGGGCATGGGCATCGAGGAGACGGGAGCGCGGCGTGGCGCGGAAGGGCGTGCGGCGCCGACAACTGCCTCCTGCGATGGAGCAGTTCGAGCGGCGGCTGGCTTTGGCTGCGATCCCCACGGCGACGATCAATGGGCCCGCCGTCGCCGGCCTGATCGGGCAGGAGATTCCGCTCACCGTCACGTTTGACAACACGGCCACGAATCCCGCCGACATCGGCTACTCGCCGTTCGTAGACATCGTGATGCCCGCCACGGGCGACGCGCCGCCGCTGCCGAACGACGGCATTTCTTTCAAGCCCGACAGCGCCACCTACAACGGCCTGTCGCTCGCCACGACCGTGCTCACGTTCGACGCGCAGGGCCGGGCGACACACCCCTTCGCCAAGAATCCCGATGGCACCTCGCTCGTCGTGACCGGCAAGTCTGGCGACCAGCTCGTGGTGGTGCAGCTGCCCTTCGGCAGTTACGGCCCCGATCAGCCGGCGGCGGAAATCAGCTTCACCGGCGTCGTCAGCCCGCTCGCCCAGCCGAACGCCTCGTATCCCGTGACGGCCACGGGCGGGTTTCAATTCCAGACCGACTCCGCCGGCAACCCGACCGTCAACGTGGCCACGCTGGGCACGACCACGACCGACCCCATCCAGCCGCAGTTGTTCCGGATCAAGAAGACGTCGAGCGCCCCCGAGGCCGAGACGGCCACCGGCCCGAACTTCACGCATACCTACACGGTGAGCATGGCGGTGGCCCCCGGGCAGACCGTCACGAATCTCCAGCTCGTCGACACCCTGCCCGACAACATCCAGTTCGTGTCGCTCGTCTCCGCCACGGGCAACGGCGCCACCTCGGTCACCCCCGTCGCCACGCCGAGCACGACCGTGCCCGGGGGCACGCTGACCCGGCAGTTCAACCAGGTGGTCGGCACCGGCAGCGACAACGACGTCGTGATGACTTTCTCCTATTTCGTGCCACAGCAGGATGCGGCGGGCGACGACGTGATTCCGCTGGGCACGGGCGGCACGGCGATCGCCACGAACGTGTCGAGCGCGACGGGCACCTGGACGAGCGCAAACCCGAACTATCCCGGCCCGCAGTCGATCGCGAGCGATCCCGACGACGCCAACGCGCAGCACACGCTCACGGCCCGCACGGTGGCCCTGCAGAAGAGCTTCGAAGACCTCACGAACCCCGGCTCGCCGCGGGCCGGCGACCTGATCGAATACACGCTGAATTTCCAGGTGAGCGACTTTTTCGCGCTCGACGACTTCAACATCGCCGACGTGCTCTCCGACGGCCAGGCGTTCGACGCCACGTTCACGCCGACGCTCACATTCACCCAGCAGTCGGAGTCGTACACGGCGGCTGCGTTCGACGCGGCGAACGTCGTCGTGACGGTGAACGACCCGGGCGACGGCACGACGGATGTCGTGTTCGACGTCTCCGCCCAGCTGGCCGCCCTGCGCTCGAGCGCCGACGGCACCCTGCTCGGGGCCGGCATTCCGCCGGGCGGCACGGGCGATCCGGCCACGCTTCCTGATCCGCAGCCTTCGGGACCGGGCACGCGGGGCACGATCAAGTTCCGTGCGCGAATCCTCGACCAATATCGCCAGACGCCGCGGGCCGGCGCCGACGTCGTCCAGGGCGACGTGATGACGGATGAGGCGACCACGACGGCCGACGTGCTCGCGTACTCGGACCTCAGCCCGACGGCGAGCAGCGTGTCCGACGGCAGCTCGCAGTCGTTCACGCTCGTCAGCGGCCAGGTGACCAAGAGCGTCTACGCGATCAACGGCGTGGCTCCGTCCGGCACGCCCGTGGTGACGGCGGGCGACGCCGTCACCTTCCGTCTCAAGTACACCCTGCCGTTTTCGAGCATCAAGGACTACAAGATCACCGATTTCCTGCCGCTGCCGATCTTCGCGGCGCAGAACCTCACCTTCGCCGGCGGCGGGCCTTCCGCGACGGCCCCGGCGGCCGGGCAGTGGAGTTTCGGGCAGGACGACACGTTCTCCCAGGCCCCGATCAACGGCCCCAACCCCGGCACCGCCACCGCGAACACGGCCGCCAACAGCCTCACGTGGAGCTTCGGCACCTTCCAGGATTCGCTCGACCGTTTGGCGGTCACCGACATCCTCTTCACCGTCACGGCCACGAACCGTCCGTTCGCCGACGGCCTCATGCTGACGAACCAGGCCGAGCAGACCGAGCGGAACGAGACGGGCAACGTGCTCACGAGCAACACGGCGCTCGCCCAGGTGAAGATCTCGGAGCCGCTCCTCGACATCACCAAGGGCGTCGTCTCGACCAACAATGCTGCCGGTGTGTTCACGCCGAGCACGGTCGCGCCGGCGGGCGTGACGTTTTCGCAGCCGGGCCAGCCCGGGGCCGCGTTCACCGGCACGGTCACGTCCGGCGGCCTCGCCAGCCAGCCGATCGATGCCACGCTCTCGAACGTGGTCGGCAACAATCTCGTGAAGTTCTGCATCGTGGTCGAGAACACGGGCAGCGGCGTCAATGGAGCCTTCGACGTCGCCATCCGCGATGTGTTCGATGCCGCCAAGATGCGGATTCCGACGAACACGACCGGGCTCAACCTCAAGGTCACCGACGGCACGGGGGCGGCCCTGCCGTTCACGGGCGACCTGTTCGGCACAGGGATCACGCTCGTCGATCCCTCGGCCTCGACCGGGTCGCTCGATCCCGGCAAGACGACCGGCGGCACCGTGATCAACACGGGGGCCAACATCGCCGTCATCACCTACGACCTGCAGCTCCTGTCGACGGTCGCCCCGCTCGACGTGATCACGAATACCGCCACGCTCACGAACTACGCGGCGACCGATGGCGGCCCCAACTTCCTGCCCCCGGCCGGCCTCTCCGACTCGACGACCGTCACGGTGCAGGCCCCGCAGGTCACCAAGACGCTCGTCGGCACGTCGATCGTCGACTCTTTCAACACGAATACGCAGGGCGTGATCGGTGAGATCGCGACCTTCGATCTCTTGGTTGAGGTGCCGCGGGGCACGACGCCGTCCGCCGTGCTCGTCGATTCAATGCCCACCGGGCTGGCGTTCGTGCAGATGGTCGGCAGCCCTGTCGTCGATGCCGGCGTTACGTTCGCAGGCTCGGCGACGCCCGCCGTGACCAACAGCGGCCGCACGCTCACGTTCAGTTTGGGCAACATCACCAACACGAACCAGGCGTTGGCGGGCATCCGGCTGCGGTTCGAGGCCGTCGTGCTCAACGTCTCGAGCAACGTCGCTGGCAAGACGCTGACCAACAGCGCCAAGCTTGACTGGATCGACCATACGGAGCTGCCCGCGGCGACGTCGTCGGCCGTCACCGTGATCGAGCCCAAGCTGACCGTCGCGAAGACGGCGAGCCCGACCACGGCCCAGGCCTCCGACACGATCACCTACACGATCGTGGTGTCGGCCAGCCAGACGACGGCCCACAACGTCAGCCTCGCCGACATCCTGCCCGGCGGCGTCACCTACGTCGCCGGCTCGCTTGCCCACACGGCCGGCGTGGTGCCCACCACGCTCGCCACGTCGGCCGGTGGCAACTCGTTCACGGCGACCTACACGACGCTCACGCCGGGCCAGACGAGCACGCTCACCTTCCGGGCCCGGGTCAACGGCGACGTGACGGCCGGCCAGTCGATCACGAACACGGTCACCGAGCAGTGGACGAGCCTGCCGGGCAGCCCCGGCCAGATTACGCCCAACAGCCCCTTCGCCTACGAGCGGACCGGCTCCGGCTCGACCGCCCAAGGCCAGCTCAACAACTACTCGTCCAGCGGCTCGGCGACCGTCACGGTGGCCCAGCCGACCGTGGCCAAGACCCTCGTGACCACGTCGATCGTGAACGCCGCGAACTCCGCGACGCAGGCGGTGATCGGCGAGACGGCGACCTACACGGTCCGGATGACGATCCCCCAGGGCCGTACGCCCGCCGCCCAGCTGATCGACCAGTTCGGGCCGGGCCTGGCCTTCGTCCGGCAGATTTCCGCGGTCAATGACGACCCCTCCGTGCTCACCGTGCCGGGGCTGAACACCGCCCCGGTGCTCACGACCAGCGGCACCGTCGCGACCTGGAGCCTCGGCGACATCGTCAACTCCGACACCGACAGCAGCACCGCCGAGACGATCACGTTCACGATCGAGGCGGTCGTGCTCAACGTGAACACGAGCACCAGCGGCGTGCAGCTCGTAAACCAGGCCCGGGCGGCTTGGAACGCGGGCGCGAACACGTCCGCACTCGTCTCCGCGGGGCCGGTCACCGTGATCGAGCCCAAGCTACGGACGACGAAGGCGGTCTCGGTGGGCGGCTTCGGTGGCAACGTCGGCGACCCGGTCACCTACACGATCGTGGTGCGGCAGTCGACAACGACCGACACCGACGCCTACGACGTGACCCTGCGGGACGTGATTCCGTCGTCGATCGCGAGCCCCGCGCTTACGAGTGTCGTCGACACGTCGGGCGTCGTCACGGCGGCCAACTTCTCCCTCTCCGGAAACACGCTCACGACCACCGGCACCGGGTTCAATCTGCCGAAGGATCCCTCGACCCGTGCGATCACGCTGACCGTCACCGGCACGCTCGCCGGCCCGGTCACGGCCAATCAGCAGATCAAGAACACCAACGAGATCAAGTGGACGAGCCTCCCGGGAGCGCCAGGCCAAATCACCCCCAACAGCCCGAAGGCCTACGAGCGGACGGGCTCCGGCTCCAAGACGCTTGGCGATCTCAACAACTACGTCACGACCGCCTCGGCCACGTTCACCGTCAACACCGCCGACCTGGCCGTGGTGAAGACAGTGAGCAACCCGACGCCGAACGTCGGCGACACGATCACCTTCACGATCACGCTCTCGAACCTCGGGCCTAACACGGCCAACCAGGTCGAGGTGACGGACCAGTTCCCCACCGCGGGCCTGCAGCTGCTCTCTGCCACGCCCAGCCAGGGCACCTACGACCAGGCCACGGGCATCTGGGACGTGGGCACGGTGCTCACCGGTGGGGCGAACGCCAAGACGCTCACCATCACGGCCCTCGTGCTCGCGCCGGCGGTCAACACGATCCCGCTCGCGCAGACCAACGTCGCGACGGTGACCAACTCCGCCGAGCCCGACCCCAATCCGGGCAACAACACCAGCTCCGTGACGGAGACGCCCAAGTACGCCGATCTGGGCGTCAAGAAAACCACGAACAACGTCCAGCCCGGGGTCGGCGACACGGTCGTCTACACGATCAGCCTGTTCAATCTCGGGACCTCCGCCGCCACGAACGTCGAACTCACCGACACGCTTCCGGGGAACGTGTCATTCGTGAGCGCCGTGCCATCGGCGGGCACCTTCAATTCGACGACCGGCATCTGGTCCATCCCGACGGTGCCCACCACCGCGGGCGTGAGCAATCCCCTGACTCTCACAATTACGGCCACGGCGATCGCCGCAGTGCCCGGTTTCAACACGATCACGATTACGAATAGCGACGTCTGGGATCCCAACAACCGCAACAACACGGCGAAGACTCCGACCGACCCCGTGGAGGCGGACCTCGTCGTCTCGAAGACGGTCAACGACTCCACGCCCAACGTGGGCGACAACGTGACGTTCACCGTCACGCTCGACAACCTCGGGCCAAGCAGTGCGGTGAACGTGGCCGTGAACGACCTGCTGCCGGCCGGGCTCGGGTACGTCAGCCACACGGCTTCCGCCGGCACCTATGTGCCGGGCACGGGCATTTGGACGGTCGGGACCGCAGCCGCCGGCAGCACGACCACGCTGACGGTCGTCGCCACGGTGCTGGCGCCGGCCTCCGGTCCGGCCCTGCCGCAGACCAACACGGCCACGGCCACTTCCACCACTCCCGACCCGAACCCGGGCAACAACACCGACGACAAGACGGTGACGCCGCTGCAGGCCGATCTGGCCGTGTTCAAAACCGTGAGCGACTCGGCACCGAACGTCGGCGACACGATCGTGTTTGGGATCGCCGTCGCCAACTACGGTCCCGACACCGCGACGAACGTCGTGGTCAACGACCTCCTGCCGGCCGGCGTGACCTACGTCAGCCATACGATTCAGGATGCGCCGGTGGGCTCGACGTACGTGCCAGGCACTGGTGTCTGGACGATCGGCACGGTCGCCACGGACGACTTTCCGATCCTCCAGATCGTGGCGACCGTGGATAGTCCCTCGAGCGGAATCCCGTCGGCGGTCACCAACACGGCCACCGTCTCCGGCCGCGAATACGACCCTGACCAGTCCAATAACACCGACACGGCCACCGAGACGCCGAAGTACGCCGACCTGGCCGTCGACAAGGTGGTCAGCGACGCCACGCCGAACGTGGGCGACACGATCACCTTCACGATCACGCTCACGAACCTCGGCGTCGACACGGCCACGAACGTGACCGTGCTCGACCAGTTGCCCGCCGGCCTGCAGTTCGTGTCGGCGACGGCCAACGAGGGCACCTACGATGCGGGCACCGGCATCTGGACCGTCGGTACGGTCGACACGCTCTTCGCCCGCACGCTCCAGATCGACGCGATCGTTCTGCCGCCGGTGTCGGGCGTGCCGCAGCCGAGCACCAACACGGCCAGCATCAACACGAGCGACCAGTACGACCCCGATCCGTCGAACAACACCGACAGCGTCACCGAGACCCCGCAATACGCCGACCTCGCGGTGGAGAAGGTCGTGAGCAACCCGCAGCCGAACGTGGGCGGGCAGGTGACGTTTACCGTCACGGTGACGAACCTGGGCATCGACGCGGCGACCAGTGTGACGATCGCCGACCTGCTGCCGTCGGGCCTGACCTTCGTGTCGGCGAGCCCCTCTGCCGGCACGAACTACACGCCCGCTACGGGCGTCTGGCAGATCGGCACGCTGCCGGCCGGCGGG
>JBIIOL010000111.1:0-8832 GCA_044336965.1 Pirellulales bacterium
CCGCCGGCACGCTGCAGGTGATCGCCCGGTCGCTGGAGACCGCTCTGCACAAGCTTCACGATCTGCACTTCGACCTGCGCCGGATTCGCAGAGGCTCCGGTCGCGCGCCGCTGGCTCCCGTGCCCCGGAAGGACGACCTCGTCGCCATCGGCCGCACCAACGACGCCATCCTCTACGGCGGGCATGTCGTGTTGGAGGTGACCGGCGACGACGCCAGCCTGCTCGACATCGGCCCACGGATGGTGAGCCTCGCCTCAGCCGACTACGGTGCGCCGTTCTGCACCCTCTTCGAACGGGCGGGCCGCGACTTCTATGCGCTCGATCCGGCGCTCTTTGCACCGGCTCTGGTTGAACTGGTCAACATCGACACAGGCCGTCGGCACCGCTTCGGCAGGATCGCCCCTGAGATCGTTGCGAAGTCGTTCACGACACCGCTGCCCGCGGCCAGTGGATCCGGGACATGATGCCCGTGGGTGGGCATGGCACCGGCGTTCTGCGGGTGGCCGTGGTCGGAGAACCGACCGGTTGGCATGTGGGTCAAATGCTCGCTGCCCTCACAGCCCGTGGCCATCAGGGCACGGTGGTGCGCTGGACTGAACTGGCAGCCGAAGTTCGCTCTGGACAGCCTCTGCAGAGCGCTGACGACAGTGGCCAGGCCACCGCGGAACGGTTTCTGCCGCCGGCCATCGATGCCGCCGATCTCGTGGTCGTCCGCGGCATGCCGGGCGGCGGTCTGGAGGAGGTCATCTTTCGCATGGACCTACTCGGACGGCTGGCGGCACGCGGCACGCCAGTCGTCAACAGTCCCCGTGGCCTCGAAATCGCCATCGATAAATATCTGTCGCTGGCACGCATGGCGGCGGCAGGCCTGCCCGTTCCCCGCACGATGGTTGCCCAGAGTCCAGACGCGATCCGAGCGGCGTGGCACTCGCTGGGCCGCGACTGCGTGGCGAAGCCGCTCTTCGGCTCCCGGGGCCGAGGCATCGCCAGGATCACCGATGACGAGTCGCTCGCCGCCCTGATCGCCGGTGCGACTGCTGACCAGTCCACCGGCGGGGTCGCCTACCTTCAGGAATTCCTGCCGCACGACGGCTGGGATGTCCGCATTCTGCTCGTAGGGAGTGATGCCTTCTCCATCCGGCGGTTCGCGGCCGGCGACGAATGGCGAACCAACGTCTCGCTCGGGGGCCGCCCCGAAGCATTCAGCCCGCCAGCCGACTGGATCGACCTGGCCCGCACTGCCGCTCGGGCGGTGGAAACGGAAATCGCCGGCGTTGATCTGCTCCCGGCGCGGGATGGCCAGCTCGTGGTCCTGGAGGTGAACGCCGTCCCGGGCTGGCGGGGGCTGGAAGCCGCCACGGGCACCCCGATTGCCGAAATGATCGTCCGGCACCTGGAAAGCCGCTGAAAAACAGCACTGGGACGGGCAACAGCCGGGGGCTTCAGCCTTTTTTCCGGAGGCGTCACAACCCGGACACTTGGCAAATGCGAAACGGGAGAGCTGCCCACTTATTGCGCAGTCGCCCCCGTGCCACTAAACAGGGCACTGCTGCACAGAAATAAGTCGGTCTTGCTCGAATTGCTTTAAGTCGTTGCAGTGCAAGCACTTCACGCTAGCACTTGACCGGCTCGCAAGAGTTTCCCGCAGGTCTGAAAACCGACCTGACGGACGATCGCCTCGCCAATGGGTTTTGGCGGGGATCGAGATCAGTCTGACGCAGCCAACACTCCGCCCGGTCCGGCACAGCACCGGAGCACAGAAGGAAACCGCCCCATGGCCCCCACCGCACTCGACCCAGGAACTGACCATGCCGCTGCCGCCGTTTTGGAGGTGGCCGAACGACTCCACTCGATGAGGCCGGAATGGGTGGTCTTCTTCCGCGAGGTGCTGGGGGTGGACGGCATCGTGCGGCGAACCTTCAACACGCCCGAGGCACTGGTCCGGTTCGAGTGCACCCCGCACTACGCTCGGATTCGGGAGATGCTCGACGAACTCCGCGAACGCGAGCGGGAGCGGCCTGCCGAGCGGGAGTCCCAGCGGGTGATCACCGTCAGGATGCCGAGTTCGCTGCACGAAACGCTGAAGTCGGAAGCCGACCAGATGCGGGTCAGCATCAACACCCTCTGCATTTCGAAGCTGATGAAGCTGATCGACGGCGAAGGCCGGCGGGGACTGACGTCGGAGGCCCCCCAGTCCCTCCCAGAAAAGTCCCTCCCAGAGAAAAACCCGGCATAACCCGCAAATACAAACCTCGTCAAGAAAGCCTGCGACGAACCGAAGAAGAGAGGACTGGAGCGGACCTGTAAGCCGGGTTTTGTTCCCCACTGGCCCGTGAAGGCCCGTGGGTGACGACCATTTCTCTAGGACGCCGGTTGCCCGGCGCCTCCAGCAGCCGACCCGGAAGGAGTGACGAAACGGGCCGTTTCGTGCCGAAACCAGCCGTGCCGAGGCGACGGCTGGATCGAACTTCTTCCTGCTTGGCCTTGCTCCCGATGGGGTTTACCGAGCCAGACCGGTCACCCGGCCTGCTGGTGAGCTCTTACCTCACCGTTTCACCCTTACCTGCGGGGCGAACCCCGCAGGCGGTCTGTTTTCTGTGGCACTTTCCCTGGCCTCGCGGCCGGTGGGCGTTACCCACCATCGCACCCTGCGGAGCCCGGACTTTCCTCCCGCCAGCGTTGCCAAAGGTGCCAAACGACACCCCGCACTCCGCTGGCCGGCGATCGTCCGGTCCGCTCCAGTCCTCACGCCATTCTACGTTGCATGGCCGGCCCCGCGCCGGCCCACGACCGAAATTTCCCGATCTGCCGATTTTGCTGTTTTTTCTTGACGACCGAACGACACGTGTCCTAATTTCGTACTAGGTTCCACTTGGACAGGGATTGAACCCGTCCGCCCGTCGATTGCCGCACCTCGATTGACAGCCTGCTCCCCCGCCACCATGACACACGAACACCAGCGTTCCATGCAGCCACTTTCCGCGTCCGCACATCCCGGCACTGGAAGGCCAACCGCCCTCAGCATGGAGTCGGCGTCCTATGGCGAGCTGCATCCTGTGGGTGGTGGCGACCCGATTCCTCTGCTGAAGGAGACGCTCGTCATCGGCCGGCGGGAGAGTTCCGACATCGTGCTACGGTTCCCGAACGTGTCCGGCACCCACTGCGAACTCTCCCTCGTCGCCGGACAGTGGACCGTGAAGGATCTGGGCAGCAGCAACGGCACGAAGGTCAACGGCACGCGGGTCAGTGAAAGCCGGGTCAACCCAGGCGACAGGCTCTCGATCGGAAGGCACGAATACGACGTCTCCTACGTCGTTGGCGTGTCCGGCGTCGGAAACGGCTCCGTTCTTGGCGCTCCGCTGCGAGACATTTTCAGCAGGTCGCTCCTGGCTGCGGCCGGCTTGGAAAACCGTCGTGCTCCCAAGGGGGCGGGCCGCCCGCGATCCTGACGCGGGAGCCATGGGGGCTCGGCAGCCTGATACAATTGCCGACATGCCCAAGCCCCGAAAGTTCCGCACCGAACTTCGCAAAAATCGCTCCTCACGCCGTCGCAGTGGCGATCTCACTCGCGCCGTCGCCGCCGACCCCGACCACGCCTCCGACATGGCGTCATCGGAACGACTCTCCGGCAAGGGCGAGCTGACCCGCAAGCGGACCGTCATCATTCACGACGAGCCCGCCGCGGGTGGCGACGGCCTCTCCGTGTCGCCGATCGCAGGGACGACATGGCGCGGTCAGGTGATGCATGTCCACGGACTGGAAAGCTTTGTCCGCATGCCGGACGGGCGGACCGTCCGCTGCACCACCCGGCGTCTGCTCCGCATGCTCTCCACGGAACAGCGGCATCCGGTGGCCGCCGGCGACTGGGTACAGATCCGCGACGAGTCGGGCGTCGGCGTGATCCAGTCGATCGAGCAGCGGCGCAACTCCCTCTGTCGTGCGAGCCGCGGGCGTCGCCATGTGCTCGTCGCCAACGTCGACCAGGTGGTGATCGTGGGCAGCGCGGCCATGCCCGAGCTGAAGCCAGCGCTTCTGGACCGCCTGATCGTGGCCGCGGAGTCGGCCGGCATTCGTCCGATCATCTGCATCAACAAGATCGACCTCGTCGATGCGACCCGCATGGTGCCGCTGGCGGGCGTCTTTTCCAGGATGGGCTACGCCACTGTGCTCTGCTCCGCCGTCACGGGCGTGGGCATCACGCGGCTTCGGCACGAACTGGCCGGACGCCTCACCGCGATCGTCGGCCAGAGCGGTGTGGGCAAGTCATCGCTGCTCAATGCGCTCGATCCTCACTTGAGCCTACGCGTTGCGGAGGTGAGTCGGGAGAATGAAAAGGGACGGCACACCACCACGACAGCGAGGCTCCTCCCGCACACTCTGGGCGCACAGGACGGCGGCGCTTTCGTCGACACGCCGGGCGTGCGGCAATTTCAGCTCTGGGAGATCGTGCCGGCAGAGGTTCCGTCTGCGTTCCGCGATCTTCGGCCGTTTGCCAACCTCTGCCGCTTCCCCGACTGCAGCCACACGCACGAGCTTGACTGCGCGGTGAAGCATGCCGTTGCCGACGGCCTGCTCGACACCCGCCGCTGGGAGAGCTGCTGCCATCTCGCCGAGACCGCTGGAGCAGATGATGCCAACACGATGGGCGACCCCGAGGCCGGCGAGGACTACGAGTGACACAACAGCGGCGGACCAACAGCGTGCAGAGCGAACGGGCGGTGCTCGTGGGCGTGTTGCTCGACACGCCGCTCGACCCGGAGCGACCGCTGAACGAGCTTGGCGGCCTTGCCGAGACCGCCGGCGCGCAGGTGGTCGCGGAACTGACGCAGCGCCGCGAGCGTCCCGATCAGACCACCTACCTCGGCAGCGGCAAGGTCGCCGAACTGGCGATGCTCGTCGAGCATCACGACGCTGACGTCGTCATCTTCGACAACGACCTCTCTCCCGCGCAGATCCGCAACCTCGAGCGTGAACTCAAGACCAAGGTGCTGGACCGTTCGGAGGTGATCCTCGACATCTTCGCGGCCCGCGCCCGCACCTACGAGGCACGGCTCGCCGTGGAACTGGCGCAGCTCGAATACTCCTTGCCGCGGCTCAAGAGGATGTGGACCCACCTGTCACGGCTGAAGATGGGCATCGGCATGCGAGGCCCGGGCGAGAAGCAGCTCGAGGTGGATCGCCGTCTCGTCGAGAAACGCATCCACGACCTCAAGGACGATCTGGCCACAATCCATGGCCGCCGCGAGCGCGAGGTGGCCGCCCGCCACGAGCACCTCACGGTGTCGCTCGTCGGCTACACCAACGCGGGCAAGAGCACGCTCCTGAACCGGCTCACGGGCGCGGACGTGCTCGCCGAAGACAAGCTCTTCGCCACCCTCGACACCCGCACGCGCCGCTGGAAGCTGCCGGGCTGGGGACCGGTGCTCCTGAGCGACACGGTGGGATTCATCCGCGACCTGCCGCACCGCCTGATCGCGAGTTTCAAGGCGACGCTCGAGGAGACACGGCAGGCAGACCTCCTGCTGCACGTCGCCGATGCGTCGAGCCCCCTGGTCGACGCCCAGATCGCCGCCGTTCGTGAGGTGCTGGCCGAACTCGAGGTCGACGAGAAGGCGACGCTGCTCGTGCTCAACAAGATCGACGCCGTGGCCGACCATGCGGCGCGAAGCAGCCTGATCAGCCGCTACCCTCATGCGGTCTGCGTGTCGGCACGCTCCGGCGACGGCGTGGGATCGCTCGAGCGTGCAACCACCGCGTGCCTGAGCCGGGGGTTCCGCGATGTCGACATCCAGACCGACGCCGGCAACGGACGTCTCCTCGCCTGGCTCAATGCCCATGGCGAGGTGCTGTCGCGAAACTTCGTCGAGGACCGCGTCACGATCCACTGCCGTATCCCCGCGTCGCTCGTGGGCCGCATCCCGCCTGACGAAGCGACCGTTCTGCCGCACGAGTCGCCCGCCGGCAGGCTCGCGCGGGATGACGCGGCCCCGCAGAACGATGCTCCATGACTCCAACGCAGCGGGAAACGCCGGCGCCCGCGTCACACTGGCCGCGCTGGCGGCGCCGGCTCGCCGGCTCGCGGGCGCTGGTCACGGGCGCATCCTCGGGCGTCGGCAAAGCGATCGCACTGGAACTGGCCCGCCGCGGCGTGCGGGTGCTGGCGACCGGTCGCCGTGTCGAGCGGCTCGAAACGCTCGCCGACGAGGCGGGCAGCATGGCCGGCGGCCCGCTCTTGTACGAGGCGGGCGATATCACGTCGTCCGACTTTCGCCGGCATCTGGTCAACGTGGCGACCGAGCGACTCGGCGGTCTCGATCTGGTCGTGGCGGCGGCGGGTAGCGGCGCGATCGGCCGCTTCCGCGACGGCTCTCCAGACACACTCGACCGAATCATGGACGTCGACTTCGCCGCACAGGCAGGGCTCGTCCGGGAAACGCTACCTGCCCTGCGAGCCGGTCGCGATCCGGCGATCGTGCTCGTCGGCTCTATTCTCGGCTACCACCCCCTGCCCTTGCACGCGGAGTATTGCGCCGCGAAAGCGGCACTCAGATCGCTGGCCGGCACGCTGCGGATCGAACTCGCCATGGATGGCGTGGGCGTGCTGCTGGCCAGCCTTGGCCCCACGGAATCAGAGTTTTGGAACCATCTCCTCACGGGCCACCGCCCCGCCTGGTCGCGGGGCAGGGCGATGTCGGCCAGCCGTACGGCCCGCATCATCGTGCGGGCATTGATCTGGCGCAGGCGCGAGGTGCTGCCCGGCTGGCGGGCCAAGGGCTTCGCGTTTGCCGCCCGCCTCTTCCCTCGCCTGATCGATCGGGCGATGATGCGTCGACTGCGGCGCAGCGAGCCCACGCCCTGAGCGTTCCACAATGAGCTTTCCGCCCTCACCCTCGTCGTTTCCACCGACAGCGTTCCATCCGGAGCCGCTGCAGGCCGTCGCGTGCCCGACCTGTTTCGGGGCGATCGCCGTGGGCCCGGAACTGCTTGGGCAACCAGCGGAGTGCCCGCTCTGCGGCAGCGGATTCCGCGTGCCCGTGGGGGGTGTCGTCAACTCGCCACGACAGCCGGCCGCTGCATCCCCGACGAGCGATGCCCCCGCGACACGCCGTGAGGATTCCACTCGCAAGCAGCGGCGTGCGGCACCGCAGGAACTGCAGGCACCGCAGGAACCCGCAGCACCTGATCAGGTCGACCCTCCGTCGCAGGATTCCTTTGCCGAGTTGCAGCCATCGGCAAAGCCGGCGGCGGAGCTTCAATTCCAAGAACCTGTCAGAACGGTCGTCAGCGGCGACCAGGTGATCACGCTGCGTCGCCTCACATCCGAGGAGAAGGCGGCGCGACGCACACGGCGAAACCTCGTCATGATGCTGGCCGGAGTCTCGATCCTGATGGCGATCGTGCTCTTGTTCGGCACGAAGCGGCCGAACCGTCGCGGGTAACGCCTCTCGTCCCTACAGCGACTCGCCGATGGCGAGCAGTTCCTCGGCGTCGAGGATCGCATCATTCGACGCGAACAGCTGCCGGATGGCCGCACGATGGATCTTCATCTTGGTGCCGCCCACGCCCAGCGCACCATAAACGATCGCTGCGGCGTCCTGCCGGGCTTTGTCGGTCGCCGCGATCCCCTCGATGCCCGCGGGTGGCACGGCGTTCAGATCGATCAACACCTTGGCCCTACCGGCCATTTTCCGACCCACGGTCCCCAGCAGGGTCGCGCCCGCGGCTCCTGCCGCCACGATCAGGTCGGCCTCGGCCAGAGCGATGGCGAACGGTGTACCCGCAATGATCTCGCCGTCGGCGGCCGCGGGCTCGACCCGGCCGCCCGGCACGGCGGCCGTGATCCGCCGACAAACTTCCTCTGCCCGAGACGACGCCCGTGACACGACGGTTACCGCGGCTCCCTTGCGGACGAGCAACCTGGCGACACGCTGTCCCACGGGACCGCTGCCGCCGAGGACCACGGCGCGAAGCGTGGCAGCGGCGGCCGGATCGCCGAGCGGCAGGTGCCGACCAGCAGCCACCACGGCGGCGCTCGCGGTGGTGTTCGCACCGGCCGGATCGAGCATCACGCTCACCCGCACCGGGCCGAAGAATGTCTTCCGCACCCTGTCGAACACCGCCTCTGCGGCTGCGACGTCTGAGCCGCCGACGAAGATCGCCGTCGACGCCAGTTCCGGGCCGCCCCGCGTGAACATCGCCCCGTGAACGAGGGAAACGACGGCGTCGGGCGTCACATTCCCGTGCCGCAGGAGCACGTCGACCTCCGCATCGATCGCCACGATCGAATCGAACGTGCTCGGCTGCGGGTCACAGTCGAGCTGGATCAGAATCTTCCTGGCCATGATCACTCCTCCAACACGAACGCCCGCCACAGGGGCGGGCGTCGCGACTACTTGTTCTTGCGGGCAGCCGGCGGGGGCCATGGATGGCCCCGCCGGCGCTCACTTTCAGACTACTCAGAATCCGCGGAACGGATGGGCTGCCGAGTCCTTGCCGGCGACCATCTCATCGACGGTGGGCTTGCCGTGCATCGCGTTGGCGATCGCATCGACCGTGGCCTTGTAGTTGTACTCGTAGATCTTCTTGTCGTCCTCGGCGAGCCAGTGGATGAACACGCCGCAGACGATCACGAGATGCTCGGCCTCTGCCTTGGGGATCACGCCGCTGGCCACGCTGTCGGCCACGGCCTTGGCGACGGCGGCCTGCGCCGGTCCGAACATCTGCACGGCCTGCTTGGCACCCTTGATCGTGACCTTCGTGATCATGACGGTGGCGGGCTTCACGGCCAGATTCGGCGTGAGCACGGCCAGGAGGTTCGAGTGTCCCTCGCTC
>JBIIOL010000606.1:0-2532 GCA_044336965.1 Pirellulales bacterium
GACGTGAGGCCGGCGGGCCGAACGCGGTGCGGGGCCGCAAGCTCGTCGTGCAGATGGTCGAGACATTTCGCGAGCACATGACGCCGGTGTTTGTCGAGGAGTTGGATGCCTGGAAACTCCGGGAAAGCATGGGGCTGGAGCTGCCACCGATCATGATCTACGGAGACGACGTGACCCACATCGTGACGGAGGAGGGCATCGCGAACCTGTTGCGATGCCGAACGCCGCACGAGCGGGAACAGGCGATCCGCGGCATCGCCGGCTTCACTCCGGCGGGCATGGCTCGTGACCGCCACATGGTCGAGCAGCTCCGCAATCGCGGCGTGATCCGCCGTGCCGAGGACATGGGCATCGATCCCCGCCAGGCCACCCGCGACCTGCTCGCGGCCCGTTCCATCAAAGATCTCGTGCGTTGGTCGGGCGGCCTCTATACCCCGCCGGCCCGCTTCCGCAACTGGTGAGCACCCATGGAAATTCTCGAATTCCGTTTCACGTCCCAGCCTGCCAGGCAGGGCGTCGATGCGAAACTCTGCGGCGTAGTCGGCTCCGGCAATCTCGAGATCCTGATCCAGCCGGGCGACGACGCCAGAGCCTGCCTCGTAGCCGTGAAAACGTCGGCCCGCGGCTTCGGCCAGATATGGGAGGCCGTCATCGCCGAATTCGCCAACCGCCACGCGGTCGGCGGCACCCGCATCGCCATCAACGACATGGGGGCTACGCCGGCGGTCGTCACGCTGCGGCTGGGACAGGCCCTTTGCGAATACATCGGG
Organism: Pirellulales bacterium; assembly: GCA_044336965.1. GTDB lineage: Bacteria > Planctomycetota > Planctomycetia > Pirellulales > UBA1268 > CAMCQY01. The sequence goes on from JBIIOL010000606.1 coordinate 771, forward strand.
GGTGTTCCATGAAAGAGTCACCCGCCACCCGCCTGCCGCGACGCTTGAGGTACTTCGAAGCCACCGCTCGCAACCGGGTGGCCGCGGTGATGGACGCCGGCACCTTTCGGGAATTCCGTCCGCCTGAGCAGTCCCAACCCAGCCCGCACCTAGCGGTGCTCGACATCCCGGGCAGTTTCGACGACGGCGTGATCGTCGGCGCAGCGACCCTCGGCGACCGGCCAGTTCTGGTGATCGCCCAAGAGGGGCTTTTCATGGGCGGCGCGGTGGGAGAGATCCACGGCGCGAAGATCGTCGGCCTCTTGCAGCGAGCAGTCCGGGAGAAGCCGGCGGCTGTGATATTCATGGCCGATTCCGGCGGCGTGCGGCTGCACGAAGCCAACGCCGGGCTGATCGCAATCTCCGAGATCATGCGGGCCGTACTCGACGCCCGCGCGGCCGGGGTGCCGGTGATCGCCTTGGTGGGTGGCAGCTGCGGTGCCTTCGGCGGCATGGGGATCGTGGTGCGGCTGTGCTCCGCAGTCGTAATGTCCGAGGAGGGACGGCTGGCCCTATCGGGCCCGGAGGTCATCGAAACCGTCGCGGGCGTTGAGGAGTTCGACTCCAAGGACCGTGCCCTCGTGTGGCGCATCACCGGCGGCAAGCATCGTTATCTCACGGGCGACTGCGACGAACTGGTCGACGACGACGCAGCCGCCTTCCGTCGGAGCGCGATCGAACTGCTCAATGACTGGAAGGAGCCCTCGTCCTCTGTCGCGGGATTACGCGCTGAGCAGGAGCGCCTGACGAGCCGCTGCCAGCGGTTCGATGGCCTCCGTGATGGCCTCGACGTCTGGCGAGCCCTCGGCGTCGCCAATCCCCAACAGATTCCCCTGATGGACCGGGACAGCTTGGTCGCCCTGAAGAAAGAACTGCCGGCGTGAGACTCCACGACATTCTCGATGGTCTTTTCCCTGCAGGGCATGATGTGGCCGTCGGCGGCCACATCGTCACGGGATGTGCCCACACGGCGATTGGCACGGTGGCCGTACTTGGCACCGTGGATGGAGCCGCCATCGGCCATGACATCGCCCTCCGCCTGGCCGGGCGGGTGCTCGATATCGTGGCCCATTTTCCCGGCCGCCCCATCGTCTTTCTTGTGGACACCAAGGGACAGGCCCTCTCCCGGGCGGAGGAATTACTGTGCCTCAATGGCAGCCTCGCCCACCTGGCCCGCTGCGTGGATCTGGCCCGCCGGCAGGGGCACGTGAGCCTTGCTCTTGTAACCGGCGAGGCAGTCAGTGGTGGCTTTCTGTGCTTCGGTCTGATGGCGGACAAAACCTATGCACTGGCCCATGCTCAGGTGCGGGTAATGGACCTGAAGGCGATGGCGAGGGTCACCAAGATTCCCCTCGAGCGTCTGATCGATCTGGCCGCTGCATCGCCCACATTCGCACCCGGCGCCGAGAACTACCTGCGTATGGGTGCGATCGAGGCGATCTGGGACGCACCATCAGCGGCCCTGCTGGAAGCGGCACTGGCGGACCAGCAGGCAGCCGATTCGCGAGTCGACGAGCGGATGGCCCGAGGTGCGGCCCGCAAAGGGCGTCGCCTGGCGGCAACCACCGCGGTCATCGTGGCTTCATCATGAGTTGTGCCATGCGTCGCCATGATCTCGCTCATGTTCGTGAGGGAGTTGCCGTGCGTTTTCTGTGCGGCACACTCGACGGATCGCTGTCGGCACGGGTCGGTGAATGGATCACTGCGGGTCGGCCGCTGGTGG
>JBIIOL010000607.1:0-2530 GCA_044336965.1 Pirellulales bacterium
GCATGCTGCCCACGATCCTCCAGGCGGTGAACGTGGCTCGCAGCCGTCGCCAGCCCCATGGCAGCCACGCCGCCGCCACCGCCAGCCATGGCCACCAGGCGTTGGCCCAGGCCGTCGAGCCGCGGGTGACGCCGAGCCCCAGCGCCGCGACGAGCGCGAGCGTGGCGGCGATTCCGAGGCCGAGCGGCCATAGGCCCAGCCAGGCGCGGTAGCCAACGCGGCCGCGGACGGCCCGCCACCGTGCCGGAAAAGTCTGCGCCGTCGATTGGTCGTAGCAGGCGGCCAGCAGCGCGAGGTCGCGGGCCTTCGCGGCGGGCATCGCCGCCGACCGCTTCTGGGCGATGATCTCGTCGCACAGTCGCGTGACCGCCACCGACAGGATCGCATCCATGTGATCCCACAGCTTCCACTGGCCGAGCGTCTTCTCCACGCTGCGGCTCCCGCCGACGCGGCTCACGAACCGATCGAGGAAGGGATTGAAATCGTCGTACAGGACGACGAACGTCCGCCGGTCGGGGTGCGCGGCGTTGTGCCGCTCGAACTGGCGGACCATCTGCAGCTTGAGCGCCGTCTTGCCCGAGCCTTTTTCGCCGAACACGATCGACGTGCTGGGGTCGGAGGGATCGCCGTAGATCTTGTCCCACGCTGGGTGGAAGGTGGTCTCCAGGCAGGTTCGCTTGAAGACGGTGTCGTTCTGCGCATCCTCTTCGGCGAACGGGTTGCCCGCGATCCCGTGATGCTCGAGGAATTCCTGGACCTTCATGCGACCTACTTCGCGGACACGATCCCTTCGATCATCCGCCGAAAGCCGTCGGTGTGCTTCGCGACGGTGGCGGCGGGGCCGTAAAACTTGAGGAAGTAGTTGCCCGCGTCGGGTGTCTCCACGATCGCGGCCAGCATCCGGTAATCGGGCCGCTCCACCGTCTTGCCGCCGGCGAACGGACCGCCGGGCATGTCCTGGTAGGTGCCCGGGATATCGACCATCGTCACGGTGCAGCCGGCGAGCTTGAGCTGCTTGGTCGTTGTCTTGTCCTTCGTGCTGCCGCCGTCGGGCTGGGCGAACTGGCCGATCCAGCGGTCGATGTTGGCCTGCACGGTGCCGCCCGCTCCCATGACGGTCATTCGTCCGGCGGGAACGTCGCCCGCGCCGGGAATCTCGAATTCGGTCTCGACGATCGCCGACTTGGGCGGCACTTTCTTCCAGCCATCGGGCGCGGAAAGCGAAAGCGACCCGCCGGCGATCGTGAACGCGTCGGCAGCCACGGCAACGGCTCCGAGGCACCACGCCAGGCAGGTGGCGGCGATGACGAGAGGTGACGATGACCGCATGGCAAAGGCTCCGCAGGGACGTGGGGGGGCGGGAAAACGCTTGACAAGACTGTATCACACCGTCACGGGGGGAATGTATTCGGGAAACACCACACCGATCGGCAGCCACTCGGTCCAGTCCGACCGCCACACGAGTTCGGCACCGGTGGCCTGCCGTGCATCGAGCCAGTGCTGCATGTCGGCGGCCGCCATGGGCGGGCTTGGCTCGCCGCCCGGCCGGGCGAGGCTCCATACGGCCAGCGGCTGCTCGGCGATCCGCGGATGCCACGCCGGCACGTGCGGCAGTGGGGCGGACTCGATCGGCTCAGCGGTCAGGGACGTTCCGACGATCGGTGCCGGCTGCGGATGCGCGGCATCATCGAAAGCAAACGCCCGCGGCAGCGTCGACACGGTCGCCGGATCGAGGGGCACGAAGCGGGCGACGGGCAGGCCGGCTGCGGTGGTCGCGACCGACCCGGCGGCGGCGACGCGGAAGCGGGCTCCACATTGCGGGCAGAGCACCTTCTTTCCGGCAAACTGGTCCTTGACCTTGGTGCGATGGCCGTTGGGACAGTAGGCCACGATGCCCATGGGTTGCCTCCGCGGATCGATCCGCATTACGCTGCGACCCATTATGGCACGCAAACAACCCAGCCGCGAAGGCGACGACGAGGCCGACCGGGGGCCGCTGGAGATCGCGATCGTCGGCGATCTCACCGACAACGAGACCGACATGACCGACCGTCTCCTCGGCGTCGAGCCGGGGGGCGAGTGCACGATCTACTTCGACTCGCCCGGTGGGAGCCCCTACTGCGCGATGTCGTTGGTGACGCTCATGCGACTGCGCGACATCCGGGCCACCGGGATCGTCACGGGAGAGTGCTCGTCGGCCGCGCTGTGGCCGTTCGCCGCCTGCCGCCGGCGGGTGGTGACGCCGTTCAGCGTGTTTCTGTTCCATCCGATGAAGTGGCAGAGCGAGGAGCACATCGGGATCACGGAGGCGGCCGAATGGTCGCGGCACTTCGCGGAGCTGGAGCGTGAGATGGACGTGCTCCTGGGCGAGTTGTTCGGCCGTGCCAGCGAGAAGATCGCCTCGTGGATCAAGACGCACCGCTACGTGACGGGGCGGGAAATGGCCGACGCCGGCCTGGCGGAAATGATCACGCTCGAATCGCGGCGCTAGCTTCTGTAGTCGCCGTGGCAGTCGCTGCACGCCTTTTTC
>JBIIOL010000608.1:0-2527 GCA_044336965.1 Pirellulales bacterium
CGAGGCCGAGGCTAAAGAGGATGGCGCCCACGGTGAGGGCATTTTGCAGCAGGGGGAGCGACTGCACGGTGTTCATCGGACGGCACTCCTTCCGGCGTGTGAGCCCGCGGCGCCGGTGGCCTCGGTAGCATGTGCGGCCTCGCCGCGGGAGACGATGGCGATCGCTCCGATGAGCGCAACCAGAAGCAGCACGCCCGCAGCCTCGACGGCCACGAGATGCCGTCCGAACAGCTCACCGCCCAGCCTGGCCACGTGGTTCTCGGCGAGTGGATCGGCTGCCAACGCGGCTGCAGCGGCCGCCGGGGCCGCGGCCGTGTCGCTCGCAGTCGGGTCGGCGGACGGTGTCGCTGCCGTGGCCGCTGTGGTGGCCCGCGACGGCAGCGTGCAGCAGGCCGCCGGACCGGTCGACAGGCGGCCGATCGAGAGCGACAGCACCCCGAGCAGCACCGCCCCGGCGAGCGCCGACAGGAAGGGCTCGTTGGAAACGCGGTCATACGGAGCGAGCCCCGCCGGCTGCGCGAGCATGAGCACGAAGAGGAACATCACGAGAATCGCACCGGCATAGACCACGATCGTGGCCACGCCGAGGAACTGCGCGCCGAGCACGAGGAGCACGCCCGCCACACCGGCCAGCGACAGGGCGAACCAGATCGCCGCATAGACAGGCGATCGCGAGACGATCGTGGCGGCGGCGGAAATAACGGCCACGAGCGACACGATGAGAAACACGGCCTCCTCGCCGAGGCCGCCGAGCCTGCGACCGGCCGCGATGAAGGCCGCCAGCGCCCCGAGGCCCACGACCGCGCCGAGCCAGCGGGCCGCGGCGGTGTCCCGGCCGTTCGGTAGCAGCAGCCACAGGCTCGCCACGGTGGCAAGGACGCCTGCGGCCAGCAGTGGTCCGGAGGCGAGGGGATTGAAGGGAAGAGGGGTCACAGCGTGCCTCCGAGGCTCGCCGACTTCATCGGCTCGGCATCCTTGGTCATGTCGTAGACGCTCAGCAACTTCTCCTTGTCGAAGATCATCTCCTCGCGGCTCTTACCGGTGAGGTCGAGGAGGCTCGTGAGCTCGATCGCGTCGACAGGGCAGGCTTCCTCGCACATGCCGCAGAAGATGCACCGCAGCTCGTCGATCGAAAAGCTCTCGGGGTATTTTTCGCGGTCGGGCCAGGGGCTGTTCGTGGCGACGATGTCGATGCAGTGGGCCGGGCAGGCGGTTGCACAGAGGAAGCAGGCCACACACTTCACGCGGCCTGCCGTGTCGCGGTTGAGCCGGTGCACACCCCGGTAGATGAGCGGGTTGCCCACTGTGGGCCTCTGTTCGGGATAGCTCACCGTCAGCTTGGGGCTGACGAGATGACGGGCGGTCGTCGTGAGGCCCTGCACGAAGAGCGGCAGGTAGAGCCGCTCGGCCAGGCCCAGCGGCTTCTCTTCGATCCAGGTGACGGCAGGGTCGGTCGGCTTCATGTCACACCTCCACCAGTTCGCGTTCGGCATCGAGCATGTTGTGCGTGCGGATCGGCCGGTTGTCGGTGCCGGAGGGCGTGAGCAGCCCAGCGGCGATCCAGCCGAGGAAGAACACCGCCCAGGGCGCGGCGATCGCGATCGCGCCGGCCGGCCCCGCGCCGAGCCGCTCGACCATTTGCGGACGGAACTCCTCGATCGTCGCCACCGTCACGAGGTTGGCGATGCCCAGCGGCAGCATCACCTTCCAGGCGAGGTTCATCAACTGGTCGAACCGGAACCGCGGCCAGCTCCAACGGACGAGCATGAAGAACAGGATGACGGCGAAGATCTTCGCGGAGAGCACGCCGAAGCGGATGAATGCGCCGAGCCATGTCACCTCCTGGCTGGAACCCGTCACGCCCCAGAGATGCCAGCCGCCCAGAAACATGATCACGATCAGGAAGGCCGCCGTGACCATGTGCAGGAACTCGGCCACGAGAAACAGCAGCAGTTTGATCCCGGAGTATTCCGTGTGGTACCCGCCCACCAACTCCTGTTCGGCCTCGGGCAGGTCGAATGGTAGCCGGGCCGCCTCGGCGAAGCTGGCCACGAGAAACACGATGAAGCCCAGCGGCTGCGCGAACGCATACCAGACCCCACTCTCCGCCTGGGCGTTCATGATCGTGTCGAGCTTGAGCGATCCTGCCGCGAGCACGACGCCGAGCAGGCCCAGGCCGAGTGGAATCTCATAGGCCACGAGTTGGGCGCTGCTCCGCAGACCGCCCAAGAAGCCATATTTGTTGTTGCTGGCCCAGCCGCCGAGCAGCACGCCGTAGACGGCGATGCTCGAGAGGGCAAAGACCCACAGCACGCCCACATCGAGGCCGGGGGCGACGAGGAACGGCACCGGGTCGGGGAGGCCGGGGATGCCCAGCGGCGGCAGCACGCTGCCGAAGGGGATCGCGGCGAAGATGGCCAGCGAGGCAGCGAGGATCACCAGCGGTGCGGCGGTGTAGAGCACCTTGTCGACGTGACGCGGCGTGAAGTCCTCCTTCATGATGATCTTCAGGCCGTCGGCCATCGGT
>JBIIOL010000003.1:0-27244 GCA_044336965.1 Pirellulales bacterium
GCTCGCTCTTTCCCCACATTGGATCGGTGCTCGGTGACATCTGCCTGATCCGGTCGATGACCACCGAGGCGATCAACCACGACCCGGCCCACATGTTCATGAACACGGGTTCGCAGATCGCGGGCCGCCCGAGCATGGGGGCGTGGGTCACGTATGGGCTGGGGAGTGACGCGGCCGACCTGCCGGGATTCGTCGTGCTGACGTCGCTCGGCCGGGGTGGCCAGAACCAGCCGATCGCGGCGCGGCAGTGGTCGAGCGGCTTCCTGCCGAGCAGGTATCAGGGCGTGCAGATGCGGAGCAAGGGAGACCCGGTGCTCTATCTGGGCAACCCAGCCGGCGTCACGCGGGATCGGCAGGGTGCCGATATCGCCGCGATCAATGCCATCAATGCCCAGCACGACGCGATCACGGGCGATCCCGAGATCGCCGCGCGGATCGCCCAGTATGAAATGGCCTTCGCGATGCAGGCGAGCGTGCCGGAACTGATGGACACGAAGAACGAGAGTGCCAAGACGCTCGAACTCTACGGCTGCCAGCCAGGCGATGGTTCGTTCGCGTCCAATTGCCTCTTGGCCCGCCGGCTCGCCGAGCGCGGCGTGCGGTTCATCCAACTCTACCACAAGGACTGGGACCACCATGGTGGCGTGAAGGAAGGTGTGAAGCTCAAGGCGGAGGAGATCGACCGTGCCTGCATGGCCCTGATCACCGATCTCAAGGACCGCGGCATGCTCGACAGCACGATCGTGGTCTGGGCCGGTGAGTTTGGTCGGACGCCGATGTCGCAGGGCGGCAGCGGCCGCGATCACCACAACAAGGCGATGAGCGTCTGGCTGGCCGGTGGTGGAATCAAGGGCGGACTCGTGTACGGTGCAAGCGATGAACTGGGCTATGCAGCGGTGGAAAACGTCTGCACTGTCCACGATCTCCATGCCACGATGCTGCACCAGCTCGGCGTCCAGCACGACGCCTTCAGCGTGAAGTTCCAGGGGCTCGATGCCAAGCTCACCGGCGTCGAGGGAGCCCATGTTCTGAAGGACATCCTGACATGACGCGCTCGTGCACACTGCTGTTGGCCGCCGCTGTCGCGTGGGCCTGCCTCGTCATGGGCACGCGGTCGTCGGCCGCCGAGCCGGCACCCTCGTTCAGTCGCGACATCAAAGGCGTCCTCTCCAACCGCTGCGTGCGGTGCCACGGCCCGGACGCGGGATCGCGGCACGGCGGCGGCGATGGTGGCCTGCGGCTCGATACGTTCGCTGGTGCCACGGCTGACCTGGGCGGCCATGCCGCGATCGTGCCGGGCAGTCCGGAGGAGAGCGAGATCATCGCGAGGATCACCTCCGACGATCCCGACATCGTGATGCCGCCGCCCGACGCGGGCGAGCGACTGCCGGCGAAGCAGGTGGAACTCTTAAAACGCTGGATCGCGGCGGGCGCCACCTACGAGCCGCACTGGGCCTACGTTACGCCGAAGCGGCCGACGGTGCCGGCGGTGAAGCATGTGGCGTGGCCGAAGAACGATGTCGACCGCTTCATTCTGGCGAGGCTCGAGGCGGAGGGGCTCACGCCGCAGCCCGAGGCCGACCGGGCGACGCTCGCCCGCCGGCTCGCGCTCGATCTGACAGGCCTGCCGCTCTCGCCCGAAGAGATCGATGTGTTCGTGGCCGACCGCTCTCCCGACGCGGTGGAAAAACTGGTCGATCGGCTGCTGTCCCATGACGGCTATGGCGAGCACATGGCCCGGCAGTGGCTCGATCTGGCCCGCTATGCCGACAGTGCCGGCTACGCCGATGATCCGCCGCGGACGATCTGGGGCTGGCGAGACTGGGTGGTCCGGGCGTTCGACGCCAATATGCCGTTTGACGAGTTCACGCTCCGCCAGATCGCCGGCGATCTCCTGCCGAGTGCGACGCTCGACGACAAGGTGGCCACCGGCTTCCATCGCAACACGCTCACCAACAGCGAGGGGGGCACGATCGACGAGGAGTTCCGGACGGTGGCGATCGTCGATCGGGTCAACACCACGATGAGCACCTGGATGGGCACGACGATCGCGTGCTGCCAGTGCCACGACCATAAATACGACCCGCTCTCGCAGCACGAATACTTTGGCCTCTACGCGATCCTGAACAACACGGCCGACACGGACCGAAAGGACGAGACGCCGGTCGTGCGGATTCCCTGGGAGCCGATCGATGCACGACGGGCGGCGGTGGAGCAGGAGATCGCGGAAATCGAACGCGAGATTCCGCCGCCGGCGAAGGGCGTGACGGAGCCCGCGATCTCGTCAACGGACTGCGAAAGAAGCTCGATGCTGAGCCTCCCGCCTCCGTGCCGGTGCTCGAGGAGCTTGCGGGCGACAAGCGGCGAGTGACGAAACTGCAGCATCGCGGCAACTGGCAGGATCTGGGCCCGGTGGTGGCCGAGAGCGTGCCGGCTGTGTTTCCGCCGCCGGAGGTTGCCGGCGGGGGGCGCCTGGATCGCATGGTGCTGGCGAAGTGGCTCGTGGATCGGCGGAATCCGCTCACGTCTCGCGTGGTGGTGAACAGGCTCTGGGAGCGGCTCTTCGGCATTGGCATCGTTGCGACAAGTGAAGAGTTCGGCAGTCAGGGAGAGCAACCGAGCCATCCGGAACTGCTCGACTGGCTGGCGTGTGAACTGGTCGACCGCGGCTGGGATACGAAGGCCATCATGCGGCTCGTGGTAACGAGCGCCGCCTATCGGCAGACCTCTCGGGCCAACCCCGAACTTGTCGCGCTCGACCCGGAGAACAGGCTCGTGGCCTGCGGGCCCCGCGTGCGGCTGTCGGCGGAAGTGATCCGCGATCAGGCGCTCGCCGCGGCGGGGCTGCTCTCGCGGAAGAAGGGGGGGCCGAGCGTGCATCCCCCGCAGCCCAATGTCGGCTTGAGTGCAGCGTTCGGCGGCGGCATCGACTGGAAGACGAGCGACGGCGAGGACCGCTACCGCCGCGCCCTCTACACGACCTGGCGGCGGAGCAATCCCTATCCCTCGATGGCGACGTTCGACGCGCCGAGTCGCGAGGTCTGCACGGTCCGCCGGCCGCGGACGAATACGCCGCTCCAGGCGCTCGTCACGCTCAACGATCCCGTCTACGTCGAGGCGGCGCAGGCCTTGGCCCGCCGCATGGTGCGTGAAGGGGGCTCGACGGACCCCGAGCGGGCCGTGCGTGGCTTCCGACTCGTGCTCGCCCGGCAGCCTTCACCCGCCGAGAGTGAGCGGCTCGTGAGGCTGCACGACGAGGCACGGGCCGGGTTCAAGAGCAATCCAGCCGATGCGAAGAAGATCGCGACCAATCCAATCGGCCCGGTGCCGGCCGACCTGACGATCGGGATCGACGATCTCGCCGCGTGGACGGTGGTCGCGAACGTGATTTTAAATCTCGACGAAACCTTCATGTGTCCATAAAAAAGGTGCCAGCCACCAAATCTGGGCAACTGAGGCAACTCTCCCCCCTATTCTTCCCAGATTTGGTGGCTGGCACCTTTTTTCTCTGAAAGCCTTTCCCCATGGATCCGATCTTCGAACACAAGCTACTCGCCACGCGTCGGCATCTGCTCGGCAGCATGGCCGGTGGCATCGGCGCCTTGGCGATGCGCGAACTGCTGGGGGCCGGCACGGTGCTGCCTGCGGTCCCGACCGATCCGATGGCCGCGAAACAGCCGCCGCTGCCTGCCAAGGCGAAGCGGATGATCGTGATCCACCTGACTGGCTCGCCACCGCACCTCGATCTCTATGACCACAAGCCCGAACTCGTCAAGCACAGCGGCGAGGAATGCCCCGCTGAGGCGATTGCAGGTAAGAAGTTCGCCTTCACCAGTGGCACGCCGAAACTGCTCGGCACGCCACGGCAATGGGTGCGGTGTGGCGAGAGCGGCATGGAGTTGTCCGACGCGATCCCAAACTTGCACCGCGTGGCCGACAAGCTCTGCCTCGTGAAGAGCATGTTCACAGACCAGTTCAACCACGCGCCGGCGGAATTGATGGTCTACACGGGGAGCCCGCGGGCAGGCCGGCCGAGCCTCGGCAGTTGGGCGACCTACGGCCTCGGCAGCGAGAATGCCAACCTGCCAGGGTTCGTGGTGATGATCTCGTCGGGCGTGCAGCCCAACGGCGGCACGAGCAGCTTTGGGTCGGGGTTTCTGCCGAGCGTCTACCAGGGAGTGCAGTGCCGTTCGAAAGGCGACCCGGTGCTCTATGTCTCGGATCCGCCGGGCATGGACCGGGCCTTGCGGCGTGCCAGCCTCGATGCCCTCAGGGACCTGAACGAACTGCAGGCCCGAGAACTCGGTAACCCCGAAACCATCACACGCATCGCGCAGTATGAACTGGCCTTCCGGATGCAGGCCAGCGTGCCGGAGGTGATGGACATCTCGCGTGAGCCGCAGGAGGTCCTCGAGGCCTATGGTGCGAAGCCTGGCAGCCCGAGCCTCGCCAACAACTGCCTGCTGGCCCGTCGGCTCGTCGAGGAAGGGGTGCGGTTTGTGCACCTCTTCGACTGGGGCTGGGATTTCCATGGCACCGGGCCCAAAGAGGACATCCGTGACGGTCTCACCAACAAGGCAGCGACGTTCGACAAGCCCGCGGCGGCACTGATCGAGGACCTTGAACAACGGGGGCTGCTCGAGGACACGCTCGTGCTCTGCACGGGAGAGTTTGGCAGGACGCCGTTCCGTGAGGGCCGTACCGCCGGTGGTGGTATCCTGGGCCGCGACCACTATCCCGACTGCTATTCCATCTGGATGGCTGGTGGCGGCGTGAAGCCGGGATACGTGCATGGAGCCAGCGACGACCTCGGCTTCAAGGCGGCCCGCGACCAGGTGCACATCCACGACCTTCAGGCCACGATCTTGCACCTGCTCGGCTTCGACCACACGAAGCTCACCTACCGCTTCCAGGGCCGTGACTTCAGGCTCACCGATGTGCACGGCCACGTCGTGAAGGAAATGCTCGCCTGACGGCCGGGCGGGATGCTCGGCATGGCACCAACGACCTACGGTCGCCCGCACGCGTCACTTCGCTCCGGGCGGAGAGGGCTCGATGGCGATGTCTTCCGGGGGCACCAGATCGATCGTCATGTCGGTGCCCTTGAGGTGTTTGTCGAAGAACGTCTTCATCAATCCGATGATCGACGGTTTCCCAAACGCCGGGCCGCCGTGGCCTGATCCGGGCAATGCCTGCAACCACACCGCAACCCCCTTCTCCTCAAGCGTTGCTGCGAACTCCTCGCTCTGGGCGAACGGCACCAGTGCATCGTGGGTGCCATGCAGGATCAGCGTCGGCGGGCTGTCCTTGCTGGCGTAATACACGGGACTGACCGCATCGGTCTTGTCAGGGTTGCCTTCGAGGCTCGCGCCGATCAGCAGAGAGTATGGATCGCTCGAAGAGTTGAACGTGAAGATGTTCCTGACGTTCCGGTCATCTGCAGCCTGTCGCATGACGGTGCCGAAATCGGTCGGTCCGTAAATGTCGCAGACGGCCTGCACCCGGTCGGATTGCTCCTCGTTGCCGCCGAGCGGCGGGAACGCCTTCGTGCCGCCTGCGGTGCCAACGAGCGCCGACAGGTGTCCGCCGGCCGATGCGCCGATGACGCCGATGTGTTCGGGATCAATGCCGTGTCGCGTGCTGTTGGCCCGCAGCCACCGGATCGCCGCCTGGCAATCCTGGATCTGGGCGGGAAACAGAGCCTTCTGACTGAAGCGATACTCGACACTCGCCACGACATAGCCTTGGGCCACCATGCCGACGACGGGGCAGGGAAACTTGTTCCCTCCCCGCCATCCGCCACCGTGAATGTGAACGATCAACGGCAGCGGGTGGCCAGCCGGTGTCTCGGGCAGGTAGAGGTCGAGCTTCTGCGCGTCGTCGCCGTCTGGAACGTAGGCGATGTCGCGATCCATCTTCACACCGTCTGGCAACTGCACGCTGGTCGGTGTCGGTGCCGCCGGGCTCGGTTTCTCGTCGCAGGAGGCCGTCGAAACGGTCATCGCGACAAGGCCGGCCGCGACGACGGCAAACCTTACGGTCACACCGAAGCGAAGAGGATGCGGGAAGCAGTGGAGGTGCATGGGTGCGTCCCGGGGTGAGAGCGAGAAAGGTCGTGTGGGCGGGGTGCATGGCCGAACGCCCCGCGGCCCTCGAATGATCACAGTGTTCACGATCCACGCCGCCCTGCCAACATGGATGGTGTAGGATCCTCAGTCGAGGAGTTCACGACATGTCCACAACGACGCTCGTCTGGTTTCGTCACGACCTGCGACTGGACGACAATCCAGCCCTGTCCGCCGCTGCCGCACGCGGTGCGGTCGTGCCGGTGTTCATCTGGTCGCCGGAGGAGGAGGCGCCGTGGGAGCCGGGGGCGGCCTCGCGGTGGTGGCTGCATCACTCGCTCGAGAAGCTCTCCGCCGCCCTGGAGAAGGCGGGCGCACCGCTCATAATCCGCCGCGGGCCCTCGCTCGACACGCTGCGCACCCTCGCCAGGGAGTTTTCAGCGACGCACGTCGTCTGGAACCGGCGGTATGAGCCGGCCGTGATCCGTCGCGATACGGCGATCAAGAAGGCCCTCGGCGACGACGGGCTCGCCGTCGAGAGCTTCAATGGCTCGCTCCTCTTCGAGCCGATGCACGTGGCCACGAAGGAGGGCAAGCCGTATCAGGTGTTCACGCCGTTCTGGCGGGCACTGCTGGCCCGCGAGGAGCCGGCCGGGCCAGTGGATGCCCCGCGAAAGCTCCGTGTCGCCACGGCCACCGGGAAGTCCGGTGGGAAAACGCTCTCCGTCGAATCGCTCGGACTGCTGCCCCGGATCGACTGGGCCGGCACCATGCGGACGACATGGACGCCCGGCGAGGAGGGTGGCCGACAACGGCTGAAGGTGTTCCTGGCCCGTGGCATCGCAGGCTACGGCACGGAACGCGACCGGCCCGACCACGAGGGCACCAGTGCGCTGAGCCCCCACCTCCACTTCGGCGAGATCTCGCCGCGGCGGGTCTGGCACGCCGTGCGTGAGGCCGTCGGCGGTGCCCCGGCGGCCAGGATCACCGGCAGTCCCGAGGTGTATCTGCGGGAGCTGGGCTGGCGCGAGTTTGCCAACCACCTGATTTACCACTTTCCCCACACGACAGACGCCCCGCTTCGCGCCGACTACGCGAGTTTTCCCTGGGCGAACGACCCCATCGGCCTCCGCGCCTGGCAGCGGGGACGAACCGGCTACCCAATCGTCGATGCCGGCATGCGGCAGCTATGGGCCACCGGCTGGATGCACAACCGCGTGCGGATGATCGTGGCGAGCTTCCTCGTCAAGGATCTGCGGGTGACCTGGCTGGACGGAGCGAGGTGGTTCTGGGACACGCTCGTCGACGCGGATCTCGCCGCCAACACGCTCGGCTGGCAGTGGGCCGCCGGCTGCGGCGCCGACGCGGCCCCATACTTTCGGATCTTCAATCCCACGAGTCAGGCCGATAAGTTCGATCCCGATCAGGCCTACGTTCGGCAGTGGGCGGGGCTCGGTCGCGACTATCCCGAGCCGATCGTGGATCATGCCGAGGCGCGGAAACTGGCCCTTGCCGCGCTCAAGGTCGTGTCGGCAGGAAGGAAGTAGCTCCTACTTCTTCAGCTTCTTTTCAATGTCGGCCATCGTCGAACGCACCTTGTCGACAATCTTTTTCTGCGAGGCAGGTTCGGGCACCTTGTCAGCGGCCTTGTCGGCATCCTTGAGCAAGGCCAGAGCCTTCTTGTTGTCGCCGTTGGTGCTCGTGGCCATCGCCACGGCAAGCAGTGCATAGGCCCTGCTCTCTGCACGTTCGACACTCTTGGCGGATGCCTCTGCGTCCGCCAGCAGTTGCTCCGCTTCCTTCGTCCGGCCGGTCTGCGCCTGCACTCCGGCAGCAGCCGACAGCGCCTCGGCCTTCGCCCGCGGCTCATCGAGGGTCTTGGCCGCTTCGAGGAGTTTTTCCAGCACGTTGCTTGCGGCTTCGGCCAGTCCGCTGCGGGTGTAGCCCAGAGCGACGGCAGCAAGGGCCTCGGCGCGAAAGCGTTCCTCGGCACCCCCCGCCGCATCGGCCGCTTTTTGGAGCGTATCCTTCGCAGCCTTGGAATCGGTGTTCGCCTTGTAAATCGCGCCGGCCTCGGCGAACAGCTTGGCCTTGCGGACCGGATCGTCGATCGTGTCGATCAGGCCGCAGGCCTGACCCAGGGCCTCCCTCGCTGTCTTGCGTTCACCGATCTCGGCTAAAAATCCTGCGACTTCCACCAGCCGTGGGGCAAAGAGGTTGGCGTCACCCTCGCCCTTGAGCTTATCCAGCGCCTTGGCGGCGGTTTCCTTCGCCGCGTCCTCCTCGTTTGCGGCAAACTGCGCCCTGGCCACCTTCACGAGCGCGGCTGCCTGACGATCGGGCGTCTTTTCCTTCTCGGCGTTCTTCAGCCGCTGCTCGATCGTGAGTAACGGCTTCTTCTTGCTGCCGCAGCCCGTGGCGGGCAGAAACGCCGCCACGCCGAGGATGACGAGGAGCAACGGGCGGATCGAGTGGGACTGGCGCATGGGGACAACTCCGGAAAGCAGGGTCTGCGACGGTCGATCGTGAACGTATCAGGAATCAGGCATCTTCGGCGACGGACACGTCAGAATTTCAGGCGGGCACGGGAGAGGCGGGAATGGGTTTCCGCCATCAGGTCGTCCTCCGCCGACTCGTCCTCGGCCTCGTACGTTGCCGAGAATCGCAGGTAGGCGCCGCAGTCGTCCCACGGGACGGTCGAGATCGACAGGTCGTGGATCAGGAACTGGCTGGCGTCCTGCGCGGTGGCGAAGACGCGGTCGCCGGCGCCCCTGGGACTCTTCGTGTAGAGAAAGTAGGTGCCGCCCGGCATCTCGCACTCGAAACCGACGGCACGCAGCACGCCGACGAGCTTTTCCAGGCGACGGCGATACTTCTCGCGGACACGTCGCGGAATCTCGGCGTCGCCGAGCGCCGCCGCACCCGCCTTCTGGATCGCCATGAACTGGCCGGAGTCGCAGTTGTCCTTCACGTCGGCGAAGGCGCGGACGATTTTTTCGTGGCCGCAGACCCAGCCGAGCCGCCAGCCGATCATGTGGAAGCCCTTCGACATGGAGTGGACCTCGACGCCGACCTCCTTGGCGCCATCGACCGACAGAAACGACAGCGGATCGTCGTCGTAGGAGAGCATGATGTGGGCGGCATCCTGCACCACGATGATGCGATGCTTGTGGGCGAAGTCGACGACGCTCTCGTAGAACTTCCGTGTGGCGGTCTTGCCGGTTGGGCTGTTGGGATAGCAGAGCACCAGCAGTTTGGTCTGGTTCAGCACGTCGTCCGGGATGCCTGCCAGATCGGGAAAGAAATTATTTTCGGGCACCAGCGGCAGCCTGTGGACCACGCCACCGAACCAGCGCGTGGCCGTGCCGGCCACCGGGTAGCCTGGCACGGTCATCAGCGTGATGTCGCCCGGGTTGATGAAGGCCGCCGGCAGCATGGCGTAGGCGGTCTTCGAACCGATGCAGTGGTTGATCTCCTTGACGGGATCGAGGCGGACGCCGAACTCCCGCTGCATGAACTTCGCCACCGCCTCCTTGTAGACCGCGATGCCGTTGTCGGCGTAGCCACGGTTCTCCGGCCCGTCGACCTCCCGCTTCATCACCGTGCGGACGCCCTCTGGGGCCATCTCGTCGTTCTCACCGATGCCGAAGTCGAGCATCCGCCGCTCCGGGTGGTCGGCGAGGGCCTGTCGCTTTGCCCGCTTGATGAGTTCGAACTTGTAGATCTCGTTGCCCTTGCCGTATCCCGCCCCGCCGATGCGCTCGGCGAAAAGGTCCTGAAACCAAGGGTCTGCTGGTGTTTCGGCGTTGGATGTCGTCGATGTGGTCATGGGGATGGTGAAAAGAGAATGGGGGTGTGGCGGTGCGATCCGGCAGGATGGGAACCGGCGCTGTCATGCGCGTGCTGCGGGTCGCGATGGGCCAGTATAGGAAAGGTCGACGGGAGAGCGATCCCTCCCGGATGATCGCCCGGAAGAGGGGGGTGCTGCGGGATCGGTTCGCGGCCCGTCGCGGCCTGAAAAACCGATGTTTTCAGGCTATTTTTCACGGATTTGATTCGGTCGCGGCGCGTGGGTGGACTAGGAGGACAAGGAGTACACCCGCCATGCCCACCCGCACGACCATCCCAGGAGCCTTCGGCCCGTTCGACGGTGACTTTGATCCGTTCGAGGACGACGAGGATGTGGGTGTGCTGATCCCGCTGGAGTAGCAGCGGACGGCTAGGACGGCTGTTCGCCCTTGCGTTGGCGGATGGCGGCCGCTGCCCGCCGGCGGGTCTCGATGGCGTCGCCGATCTCGGTCGCCAGGCCACTCGATCGTTGCAGGCACTCCGCCATTGCGCCGGCCTCGAATGCCACCACGGTGACGTCGGTCTCCGCCACCACCCGTACCTCGCTCGGCCGGCCCGCGGAGATCGTCGCCTCGCCATAGAAATCGCCGGGGCCGAGGCTGGCGATCTCGACCTCCCGGCCGTCAGCGTCGCGGGCCGACAAGGTGACGTTGCCCTCCACGATGAGCGTAAAGCCGTTCCGCGTGCTGCCAAAAGGAAGCATTTCACCGCCGGCCGAAAACATCAGCACGCGGGCAGCTTCCGCCGCGGTTTCGATGGACCCAGCCCCTCCATCCCCTGCGGTCTTTCGGCGCTCTGCTGCGTCGAGCAGCGCCTGGCGAACGTGGCGATACCGCGGAAAACGCTCGAGGAGTTCCGTCGGCGTGGGGATCGGCGGTGATGGCGAGCCTTCGTGCCGGTATTGGACGGCGATCGGGTAGGGGATTTGCAGGCCGTGGCGTCGGGCGACGTACCAGATCCGGGTGATGATCGCATCACGGACCGGCAGTACCTCTTCATACCGGGCGACGGTGAAGAACAGCCGGTACGTAATCGAGAAATCGCCATAGTTGAGCGTGTGGACCTCCGGCGGCGGCTGCTGCAGCACGCCCGGAGTCGTCTCCAGCAGTCCGAGCATCGCCCGTTTCACCAGGTTGGGTGGATGGTCGTACGAGAAGCCCATGTCGTAGGTTTCGGTCCGCTCGAGCGTCGGCCGGGAGAGGTTGCTGAACGATTCCTTGTAGAGCGACACGTTGGGGATGATCCGCATCTCGTGGAGGAGCGTCTCGATGTGCACGCTCCTCCAGTTGATCTCGATCACCTTGCCCGTCGTGCCGTCCGCGATCAGCCAGTCGCCGATATTGAGCGGCCGCTCCAGCAGGAGCATCAGGCCCGACACGACATTCCCGAGCGGTTCCTGAAGCGCGAGGCCGATCACGATACTGCCGAGCCCCAGGGCGGTGAGCGCGCCCGAGATCTCCTGCTTCCAGACCTGCGAATAGATGATGGCGGCGCCGATCGCGATCAGGATGGCGCGAGCCAGATCGCGGAGCAGTTTCGGCACCCGCTCCTGCCAAGAACCCTGCGTGGCCGCTCCAAAGACGCCGTCGTTGACGAATGACAGTGCAGCATAGAGCACGCAGAGCCAGAAGCCGGTCTGGACCAGCCGCACGAAGAAGTCATCGGCAGGGAGCTGCCACACATTCGTCACGAAGAGCATGACGGCCAGCGCCGGCACGACCAGATTGCGGAGAGCCCGCAGGGTCGGCGTGAGCTGCCAGTGATGCCGCTGTCCGGAATTGATCAGTTCGGTGAGCAGCAGCAGCAGCAGGGGAAACCCCACCACGAGCGTTGCCGCTGGCAGCAGCGGAATGGTCAGGGGAGCGGAGGGGTCGGTCATGGCTGGTACACGGCGCGGCGGTCAGGCCTCCACCGACCTCCTCAGTCGCCATGTCTTCACGGCCCCCTGGCCACGCAACTCCACGTCGAAGGGGCCATCGAAGGAGTAGAGGTCGCTCAGGCGGTCGTAGACCTGCTGGGTGACCTGGATGGTGCTGCCGCCTTCGGAAGCCAACCGTGAGGCGATGGCAACCGTGTCGCCCCACAGGTCGTAGAGAAACTTATGGCGGCCCACCACGCCCCCCACGACCGGACCGGAGTTGATGCCGACCGACAGCGTGAGCGTCGCACCGTGCTCACGGTCGAAGGCGGCCATGATCTGGGCAAGCTCCTGCGCAA
Source organism: Pirellulales bacterium (assembly GCA_044336965.1). Lineage (GTDB taxonomy): Bacteria > Planctomycetota > Planctomycetia > Pirellulales > UBA1268 > CAMCQY01. Next base: position 12,132 of record JBIIOL010000003.1, read on the forward strand.
ACAGCATCGCCCTGGCGGCGTGGTCGGGCCGGCTCACCGATAGTCCGCAGACGGCCAGATAGATCGCCCCAACCGCACGAACCTTCTCCATGCCACACTTTTCCGCTGCCTCGTCGCAGGCAGCCACGAGATCACCCAACAGTGAGATGGCGCGGCTGTCGTTGCCGGGGCCGCCGAGAGCGTCGAGGCCGCCGAACTCGGCGACCAGCACGGTGACGTCAGCAAATTTCCGCGTGGCCTTCTCGTCCCCACCCCGCCGCTGCTCGATGGCCGAGGCGGGCAGGATATTGAGGAGCAGTTCCTGGTTCTCGCGGGCTTTTTCCTCGAGGTCGGCCCGCTGCCGCCGCAGGTTGGCCGACATGTCGTTGAACACCTTCGCGAGTTCGCCAAACTCGTCCCGCGTGTGCAGGTCGACGGTTACCGTGGTGTCACCGTTGCTGATCCTCCTTGCCGCTACGGAGAGCTGTTTGAGCGGTCGCACGAGCAGCCATGAACTTGCCAGCGCGAGCAGCGTGGTTGCCAGAGCCAGCGCCGTGGTGGCGAGCACGGCATTCCTCGCGTAGTCGTGAATGGGTCTATAGGCCTCGGCCACGTCGATCTCGGCGACGACCGCCCAACGCAACGAGTTGAGGTCGAGCGGTCCGTAGGAACTGAGCACGGGAACCCCTCGGTAGTCATTGATCAGGGCGATGCCTTCGCGGCCGATCAACGCCTGCTCGGTGCTGTAGGTCTTCACCGGGAGCTGGTTGAGCACCGTTCCCTGCCGCTCGATCTGGTCCACGACCGAGGTGGTCACCATCGACGTTCGGAGCGATTGGAGAAAGGCCTTGGGATCCTCCACCATGAAGCGACTGCGACTCCGCATCGTGAAGTCGGGGCCGACGACGTAGCACTCCCCGGTCTTCCCCATCCCCTCTTGCTCCCACTGGAAATTGCCGGTCAGCAGCTCGACGATCCGGTCGATAGGGAACTCCAGGGCCAGGATGCCGACCATGTCCGGTCCGTTGAAGATGGGCGAGAGCACGAAGCCCACCGGGCGGCCGAGGTTGGGGCGGTAGAGTTCGGTGTCGACGACCTTGAAGGCATCGCGATCGCCGGCGCGGGAGAGAATGTCCGCCGCCTTGGCCAGGTTCGTGGTCGCATACGGTCCGTCCCGCAGGCTGGTGGCGAAGTCGGGCCGCTTGCGGAGCGTGTAGACGACTTCCAGCGTTTCATCGTCGATGAGCAGGATGTCCTCAAATCCGAACATCTTTCCCACCCGGTCGAACCGCTCCTGCAAGGCGGCGTGAGCGAGGCCGTAAGGGGAGTCGTCGGCCGTCGTCGCAGCGGAGACCATGTAGTGATACTGTAGATACCGCTGGGCAGGATCTGCCGGCAGATACTGCTCGGGCTGGGCTGTGCCGCCGAGGTTCTTCTGGATTTGAGGCAGAACCTGAGTGGCATAGTAGCTCCGCAGTTCCTGCTCCTGCGCGTCGGAGAGCGTCTCGCCGGCCAGCGCCCGATAGGATTGTTTGAAGTTGACCATCGCATCCGCCGCCAGTTTGCCGTCCGACAGCGAGATCGCCTGGTCGCGGAGTGCTTCGAGCATGGCCATCAGGCCGCTCGTCTTGGAGTGCCGCACGCTCTGCAGATGGTTTTGCACCGCGTTCGTGATGGCCGAGCGGGCCGACTGGTAGCCGATCCACCCGATGGCGAGGATCGACCCCAGGCTCACCAGCAGCATCAGGAGGATAAACCTCGACTGGACGCCGATACGTTCGAGCCCCAGCATGCACGATCCTTGCGTTGTGGCCTGTGGTGGGAGGAAAACCGAGGACGAGAGGCTACATCCGGGACGGTCCGCGGGCAACGCGCTGGAGTCCTCGCGCTGGAGTCATGAGGTTCGCCCCGCCGGGACGCCCCGCCGGAACGGCAGATGCTCCGTGGCTTCGGCGAGGATACGCCTGAGGCTCCTGCGCACCTGCCGATTCCGGCTTGCCCCGAAACGCCCCGCCGGAACGTCAGATGCTCCGTCGCTTCGGCGAGGATACGCCTGAGGCTCCTGCGCATCTGCCGATTCCGGCTTGCCCATGACTTCTTCGCTACCGCACGTAGACCGTCCGGCCCTCTTTGATCGTCTCCAGCACCGGAATGTCCTTGATGGTCAGGGGGTCGACCTTCAGCGGGTTCTTCTCGAGAATCACGAGGTCGGCGAGCTTGCCCACTTCGAGCGTGCCTTTCGTCTGCTCCTCCTTGATCTGGTAGGCGGCGGTCGCCGTCACGGCACGCAGCGCATCGTAGGGGCTGATCCGTTCGTCGGGCCCCACCACCGTGCCGTTGGCGGTGCGCCGGTTCACGCCGGCGTCGACCAGCGCCAGCACCGAGGGGATAGGCGACACCGGCGCGTCGTGCGAGAACGTGAAGGGCAAGCCTGCCCGCAGAAACGTCCTGGCAGCCATCGCGGCCGCGGAGCGTTCGGGCCCCCACAACTTCACGACCGCGTCGCCACCCGGGACGATGCCTGACGGCAGGAAGCTCGGCACCGCTCCGTACTGCTTCATCTTTTCGATCTGGTCGGGCCGCAGCCAGGAGGCGTGGACGAACACGGGGCGGTGGTCGCGCATGCCGTGATTCTTCACTGCCTTGGCAATCGCGGCGAGCGCCTGGTCTGCGGCGGCGTCGCCGTTCATGTGCATGTGGATCTGCATGTTCGTCGGCCAGTACCGGTCGAAGGCCGCGTCGAGAACCTCGTCGGGAATCTGGCGGTAGCCGCTGTAGGCTCCGCTCTTTCCTGCCGGGTTCGTCGTGTAGGGCTGTGTGAACCAAGCGGTGTCGACGCTGCCATCGAGCCAGAATTTGATTCCGCCAAGCCGCACCCGATTGATGTATCGTTTGTCGAGATCCGGCCGGTCGTTGAGCAGCTTTTCCCGGGTGCCGTCGGGCCTGGGGTTGTACTGCGAGGCGACGGTGTAGGCTGCGGCGACCGTGTCGTCGACTGCCGAATCCTTGGCGGCGATGTAGAGGTCGATCGGCAGGAGACCCTTGTCGATCGCGTTGACGACGATCCCGATGTCGTCGTTGCCGAGGCCGAGTCCCGCCTCCTGCGCGGTTGTGTGGCCGTGGCTCGCCCAGACGTTCGCCGCTCCGGTGATCGCTTCGTCGGCAAGCTTCCCGGTGAAGGGAGGCCGCTTGCTGCGGACGGCGTTGAGCGCCGTCTCCTCCATCGGCCCAAGCAGCGACTTTCCGTCGGCCTTGCGGGCAAACGTTCCCCCCTTCGGGTCGGGCGAGTCGGCCGTGATGCCAGCCCGCGCGAAGACGACGGAGTTGCCTGCACCGAGATGGCCGGAGCTGTCGACGATCAGCACCGGTCGGTCGGCCGAGATCGCGTCGAGTTCCTCGACCGTGGGCGTGCGTTGTTCTTTCATGGCGCGGGCCTGGTAGCCGAAGCCCACGATCCAGCCGTCGGCGGGCGTGCGTTCGGCCTGCTTTTTCATCCGGCTGACGAGATCGGGGATGTCGGCCGTGCCGAAGAGGTTGGCGTCGATGAGGTTCTTCCCGAAATAGACCATGTGACCGTGGGTGTCGATGAAGCCTGGGAGGAGCGTCTTGCCTGCCAGATCGACGGTCTTGGTCGACGGGCCGGCGTGCGTCTTCGAGCCGGCTCCTGGTCCGACGAAGAGAATCTTCCCATCCTTGACCGCCAGACTGTCTGCATACTCGGCCGCCGCGCCGCGCATCGTGAGGATGTCGCCGCCGGTGTAGATCGTGTCGGCGACCTGGGCAGCACTGGGTTGCGCGACTGACGCGAGGGAAATCATCAGCGCTGCCACGCACGCACGACTCGGTCCAATCAAGGGAGACACGGCTCCTCCTCGGTGTTCATGAAAGGGATGAAATCGCCGGAAATTTATCCCGCCGCGGGAAAACGATCCACGGACCGGTGTCATCCTCGTGGCTATGCTGACGCCGCGATGCCATACAGGGCTGCGACGAGCGATTGGGTTCGCGGGCCGGGCAGCGCGCCCGGATGCATGGCACTGGGAATGAAGGCGAAGCCCAGGCCCAGCGACGGATCCGCGAAGGCCAACGAGCCGCCCGCGCCGGGGTGACCGAACGCGGAGGGGCAGGGGCCATAGACCCCGTATGCGTTGGTCATGAACCCGGCGGAGAAGGATGTGGTGTCGATGAGGACGCGGTCGGGGCCACTGGTCAGGGTGGTGACCATGGCAGCACGGGTTTCCTCGCGGAAGAACGACCATTCACTGCTGCTGAGAAGCGAGTAGAACCGGGCCAGGGCATCGGCCGTGGCGATCGCCCCGAGCGACGGGAGCGATGCGGCACGCATGGCTGGAGAGTTCATCACCGCCGGGGTGAGCAGCCCGCCCGGTTCGCTCAGGGCCCGCCTCGTGAGCGAGGCGGAATCACCGAAGGCCTTCGTGAATGGGCCCGGTGCTGGTGGTGACTTGGGGGCAAGAACAGTGGCCGCGGTGTCGGTCAGTTCCTCTGGCAGGCCGAACCAGAGATCGAGGCCGAGCGGTTTGCGGAACGTGTTGTCCCAGCAGCAGCCGAGCGTCTCGCCGGTCACGCGTCTGACGATTTCGTCGAGCAGGAACCCGAACGTGCGGGCTCCGTACCCATGGCTGCCATCGGCCGGCCAGTTCGGTGGTTGCGCCGCGAGAGAGGCCGCCACCACGTCATGACCGGTGATCGCCAGCCCTTGCTGGTCGATCGCGGCGAGGCCGGCCTGGTGGGAGAGCAACTGCCCGAGCGTGATCCGGTCCTTGCCAGCGGCGGCGAACTCAGGCCACAGCGTTGCCACGGTGGTGTCGAGGGGGATGCGATTCTCTTGCAAGGCGTGCAGGGTGCAGGCCGCGGCGACTCCCTTGCTGGCCGACCAGATCAGACAGGGGGTCGCAGCGGTCCAGGCCCGGCCGGCCGCGGCCTCGCCACCGTGCAGTGAGAGCAGCGGCTTTCCATGCTGCCAGACGGCGAGCGATGCTCCCCCGGCAGGTACGCCGGCGGGCGTCTCTCCCACGATGGCCATGAAGGCCTGCGTCAGTCGGTCGACGACCTCGTTTCGCGACGATCCTGGCACGACGTCGAGGCTCACGCATTCCACCCGATCGGTCGACCTGGCGGAAACAGGCCAAGGATGGCTTTTTCCACAGCCCGACAGGGACCAAGGTTGTCCGGTCGGTTGTGCACACTGGCCGTTCCGGCGGCTGGACAGCGTGTCGCCCAGTGTCGGCCTACCCACGAGCGGAGGGAACGCATGAACGTTTCTACCCATCGGATCGAAACACAGGGCCGCCTTGGCGAGGCGATGGCTCTTCTTGATCCGCAGTCCCGACGGCTCATGGAACTCTGGCTGGATGGCCTGACTCGGAAGGAAATTGCGACGGAACTCCAACTCTGTGAAGAAGCAGTATCGACGATTACCGGCACGGTGTTCAAGCAGCTGCGATTGCTGCTGGCACGGTGAGCAGGGAGACCGTCATGGGTCTCAGAGGGGCGGCGACGTGATTCGCCGTAATGCCACCGAAGCCAAACACGCCGGCGATGATGTTCAAGTGTCCTGCATGCAGCCCATATCGAGAGCCGAGCGGAAATGGCCGGTCGCCATCCCGAGGCGGGCACAGGGGTATCCTTGCATTCGTAACACGCCGCATTCACTGTCGAACATGAGGGATCCCATGAAACGTTGCTTTTGGTGGCTGCTCAGTGCAGCGGTTCTTTTCGCCGGTAATGGCTGCACGAAGGCTCCGGTGGAGCATACGGTGCGCAAAGTCACGTCTGAGGTCTCGACCGAGGATGTTCGCCGCGACACGGAAAAGGCTGTGGACACGGCCAAGGATGCTGCCGTGCAGGCCAAGGAAGACTTCGAGACGCGGCTCAAGGCCGGCCTCGCGGAGATGGAGGTCGAGATCGCAAAGCTCCGTGAAAAAGGACTCGCCCTGAAGGACAAGGCCAGCGTGCAATGGAATGAAAAGATGGCTGAACTGAAGGCGAAGCAGAAGGTGGCCCGCGATAAGCTCGACGAGCTCCGCACATCCACAGGTGAGGCGTGGGGCCATTTGGAGCAGGGCGCTCAGGCAGCGTGGGATGATGTGCGGAAGGCCTTCCAAGAGGCAGCCAAGGAGTTCTGAACAGCCACCGCCCGTGCTGCATCGGTACCGCAGTTTTCACGGGGGATCCGACGTGAAAGTTGCTGCCGTCACGCAGCCGGCGAAGAAGCCGGCTGTGTCAGGGCCTCCCAGAACTCCGCCGAATCAGACACGGAGTTGTGATCGGCGCCGTCGATGACTCGCAGTGTCGCGATGCCCGGCCGAAAGGCCTGCAGCAGTTTGCGGGTATCAGCAGGGGGAACGAGTTCGTCATTCGATCCGGCGAGGATGAGTGTCGGGCAGCCCACCCGTGGTGCGTACTTCCACGACTTGTAGGTGTCGCGGAGGAGCAGGTCCATGGGCAGGAACGGCGCCACTCGCTTCGCGATCGTGAGAATACTCTCGAAGGGGGCGATCAGCACGAGGCGGGTGACGGTTTCCTCGGCAGCGAGCTGGATCGCGAGACTGCTCCCGAGGCTGCGGCCGACGACCATCACGTCGGGATGGCGGGCGTGCACCATCTCAAACAGGGCACGGGCGTCGCCCCGTAGCGCGGCTTCGGAAGGTCGGCCGGAGCTGCCGCTGTAGCCCCTGTAGTGCAGGCTGTAGACCGCCCGGTCTGGAAACGCAGCGGCCAGTTCGGGGAGCGAATAGGCGACGTCTTCCGCATTGCCGCCGAAGAAAACGAGGGCCTTCGGTCCATCGTGCGGCCGTGACGAGATCCGCAGTCGAGCGCCTGGCACGTCGAGCACCATGGCCGCGTCATGCGCAGGCATCAGCGGCGTCGGCATGTAGAGGAACGACCGTTGGAAGATGAGGAAGAAAACGCACAGGCCCGCGTAGATACCCAATCCGGTCACCAAGAGGGTCCAGAGCATGCGTCGGTATCTCATCGTGGAATCGTTGCGGAGCGGCGTCATGCGAACCGGTCGTGCACCACGCGTCAGCGAGGTGTCTGGACCCGCTTCCACACGGTTTTTCCTTCTTTGATCGTCTCCTCGACGCGGATTGTCTCAATCGACGCTGGCGGCACCGTGAGCGGGTTGGCCGAGAGCACGACCAGGTCGGCCAGCTTGCCGACCTCGATCGATCCCTTCTTCGCCTCTTCGCCGTAGAGCCTGGCCCCATCGATCGTGATCGCCTCCAACGCCTCGAGCGGCGTGACCCGTTCGTCGGCTCCGATCGTCTGACCAGACCGGGAGAGGCGGTTGACCGCCGTGTGGATCGTGAAGACCTGATCGAGCGGTGCGACGTTGAAATCAGTGTGGTTGGCGGGCCGCATACCGAGCTGCCGGGCCGACTTCATCGGGCTGATGAAATCCGCCTGCGCACGGCCGCGGTTGGCCACGTGGGTGTCGCCAAAGTAAAAGCAGTGGATCGTGAAGAAGGAGGGCGTGATGCTCCACGCCCTGTACTTCTCCAGCTGGTCGCGGCGGATGAATTGCGAATGGATGCCGACCGTGCCGCGGGGCTTCGCGGGTTCACCGCCCGACACGAAGCGATGGGCCTCCAGCAGCGCGTCGATCGCGGCATCGCCGTTGCAGTGGACGAAGAGCGTTGCGCCACCGTCGTAGACCTTCTTCACCAATTCGTTGAGCACGGGCTGCGGAAACGAGAGCTCTCCTCGCCAACCCTTTTGGCCGGCAGGCCCGTCGGTGAGATAGGGCGTGGTGAAGGCGGCGGTGCGGCCCTGCGGTGAGCCGTCCATCACGACCTTCACCCCGCCGATCCGCAGTCGGTTTCGGTAGTCGGGCTCGTTCTGAGGCGGCTTCCCGGCGAAGATCGCGTCGATCTCCGCGATGAAGGGGAGAAGCACAAGGTCGAGTTTCAGCTCGCCGCGGTCGGCAAACGCGCGGAGCAGGTCGACCTGGTGTTTCATCGTGGCACCCTCCTGTGCCGTCGTGATGCCCTCGCGCAGGTAGAGTTCCTGTCCCGACTTCAGGAGCTCGATCGCCTCGTCACCGTCCGGACCCGGCACCTTCGAGAAGATCGGCAGAAAGGCCGTCTCGAAGAGGAGGCCGTTCGGCTCATTCGAGCCCGGCTCGCGGCCGATCACGCCGCCTGTCGGCGTGGGCGTGGCGGCGGTGACGCCATACATGGAAAGCGCCTTTGAGTTGAGCATCGCGCCGTGGCCCGAGACGTGCACGAGGATCACGGGGTTGTCCGGAAAGGCGGCGTCGAGTTCCTGTTTCGTGGGCGGCCGCTTCTCTGCCAGCAATTCGGGGTCGTAGCCGAAGCCCATCACAAACCTCCCCGCCCCGAGCTTCCGCCGCTCCTGCACGTCCTTGAGGGCTGCGATCACATCGGCCACGGTTGTGCACCGCCCCGCGGGTGGCGACGCACACAGTGCCTGCGTCTGAACATCGAGCAGCGAGAAGAAATGGCTGTGTCCGTCCACGAAACCCGGCACGAGGGTGGAGCCGCCGAGGTCGATGACCTCGGTTGCCTCACCCTTATGCTTCATGACGTCGGCCTCGCTGCCGACGGCCACGATGCTCCCGCCGGCGATCGCCACGGCCTCGGCCACCGGCTGCGCGGGGTTGACGGTCACGATCGAGCCGCCACGGATGATCCGATCGGCTGGCGCAGCCACCACCAGGCGGCTGACGGCACACAGCATGGCACAGGCCACGAGAAGGGTAGTTCGAAACAGGCAAGGCATGACTGGCTCCAACGTGAGACAGAGGGGTCGCGAATCATCGGCACAAGAGTGGTCAGTGTAGCTTCACCCCGACCATTCCTCACTCTTGGCAGGAAGTGCCATGGGTGCTGGCGGCTATCGCATTGGCTTCACTGCCGGGTGGCCGCCATGCGACCGAGGACCCCGCGGACGACCACTCTGAGAAGGGAATCATCGGTGTAGTCCGCGGCCGCCACGTAGTCGACCCGATCCTCGGCGATCAATTTCTCGAGTCGTCCTTGCGATTTTCGCTGTTCGAACAGCACCGGGTCGAACACCGCGACTGCCTGTCCTCCCTTCTGACGCACCATCTTCATCGACGGGATGTCGGTGTCGCCGTCGCCGAGAAAGAGCATCCGCTCGAAAGGGATCCGCCGTTCCTCGTGCGGCATCCATGAGTTGATAGCGGAGTTGTCCCAGACGTTGTCGATTCCTTTGTTGATGCGAAACAGAAACTGCGTCTTGTTCGTGTAGTTGATGGCACTGGCGGGCCATTTCGCGTGTCCCTCGCCATCGTAGGCATAGGCCGAGGCAAACACCTTGCGAAACCGAGGATAAATGGAACACCCCTCGATGATCTCCAGAATTCCTGACGAGACGACGTAGTGCTCGATCGCGAGGTTCTTCTGGCGGCCATACGCGTCGATCTCCGCGAACCAGTTGTCGACTCCGGCAAACAGCCGGATGTCGCGGCCGTGCTGCTGCAGCATCGCCCTGGTCACTGGCACGCCATGCGCCTTTGCCGCCTCCAGCATGAGGTGCATGTAGGCGAGTATCTCACAGCCATCCTGCGCTCTGGCCTCGTCCCGCACCCGAGTCCAAAATGCTGCCGCATCGGTCACGCCGACAGCCGGCAGAAAGCTGTGCTCGGGGAGATTGTGGGGCGCGAGCGTGCCGTCGAAGTCATAGACGATGGCTGTGCGAAGTGGCGCAGTCATGGCTGTTCAGATCCCTGATGGTGAATGTGGAAAGAGTATCTCATGCGTCGCCGTGGGCGTGGAAGCCCGGTGCGGTGCGGAAGACAGTGCCGGAGTGCGGAGTGGAGGTCGCGATCCCCGGTCGCCGCTCGCAGCGGCAGGTCCGGCAAACGGTTGGGTGTGATCGTGGCAGGCAGGGTATCGTGTTGCTGAATCGATGTGTGGAAGGGAATGACGGAGCGATTCAGAGGAGGCACACCATGTCCAACGTCCAGCCGGGGCGGTATCGCCACTACAAAGGCAACGAATACACGGTGCTGGGCGTCGCCCGGCACAGTGAAACCCTGGAGGAACTCGTCGTCTACCGTCAGGAATATGGCGACCACGGGCTCTGGGTGCGGCCCGCGGCGATGTTCGCCGAGACCGTGCTGATCGATGGCAGGCAGGTGCCTCGATTCGCATTCCTGCGCTGAGACGAGTGTGAAAAGGGGACGCAGCTCTTTTTCCCTGTCCTCTGGCTATCCCCACGCCACCATCGTGCGGTCGACCTCGTAGCCGCACTCATCGCAAACGGGATTCTGCATCGATACGCGGCCCGCTTCGCAGAACGGGCAGAGGTCCGAATCCAAGAGCACCTTGCAGTCTTTTCCAAGCCTGGTCTCGCAGTGCTCGCAGATGGGATACTCAAACTTGTTCATCCATTCTTCCCAGCACCGAGGGCAGCGGTCTCGCGGTACGACCTGGATTTCACCGCCAATGATGTACCGTTGGGGCGTGCAGTCGGCGGAGTGGCTGGAGGGCTTGTCGCCGTTGTTGGAAGACAGGCCGATCTGCACGAGCGGCAGTGCGCGGAGTTCCGGGCTGGAAAAGGCCTGCACGATCATGTTGAGATCGACGGAAAAGTCCGTTCCCAGAGCCTTGCTGATCTCGGTGAGGGAATGCCGCAGCCGCCTGGCGTTGTCGGTGTCCTCCTGCAGCATGGTCTCGAGGATCATCGACATGTCTTCGAGGTATGGGCTGATCGCGTTGAACGTGTGGGGATTCACGTGTGGACCTCCGGGGGGTGGCATCACTATCGCACATCGGCCGGCCGGGGAGGTCAAGCAACGTTTGTTCAGGAAGTCGACGGTAAGGGCCTGACCGAGGCGATCTTGCGAGCCGAGGGAAGGCACACCCCGGCGGCGGCTCCTCACCCGCAGAGTGCCTTGAACTCGGCCACGCTCAATGGGCAGCGTTGTTCATGCTCGTCATAAACAAGCTGGAGCTTCCTTTTTGTTGCGGCTCTGATGCTCTGCAACAGAATTGCTGACATGTCTTCTCCGCAATACAGCCTGTTGCCCACAATTCTTGCCCGCCGTTGGCAGTACGGCAGATTCAGAATGGCCGACACTGGTATCCCGTGTTCTTTGGCAACGATTGCTGCGACAGTAGACTCCCAGAACGCGCTGTGGCTCATGTCGTCTTCTACGATCACGAGTGTGTCATCGTCGAGAATATAGAGCGGAAACCCGCCCTCGATGTCCTCTCGTGTCGTCGATCGTGCGGTCATTGGCAGTCAGCCTCCCGGTGTCATCCCGTTTTAACAGAGTCCGCGGCGGTGTTGAGGGCAGTGCGCGGGGTCTGCTAGCCTCCCTTCGGCCGGCAGGGCGAAGATACCGCAGATTCTCGCGGCGCCCCTGCGGTGAAAGCGAGCAGCACTGTGGCCCCAATCCCCGCAGCCGAGCCAGCCTTTCCGGAGGGGAGTGGCGTGGACCGCGCAGGGCTGATCTTGTTCACGCTCGCGGCGATGCAGTTCATCAGCACCGTCGATTTCATGATCGTGATGCCCCTGGGGCCGCTCCTGTTCAACACCCTGGGCATCGACACCGTGCAGTTCAGCTGGGTCGTCTCGGCCTACACGTTCGCGGCCGGGTGCGCCGGCTTCGCGGCTGCGTCGGTGCTCGACCGCGTGGGACGTAGGTCAGCCTACATCGCGCTTTCAGCCGGCCTGCTGCTGGGCACCGTGGCCTGCGGCTTGGCGACGAATTACCAGCTGCTGGTCGCGGCCCGGTGCCTGACGGGCGCATTTGGCGGAGTGTTGGGCGGTTTGTCGTACGCCATCGTGGCGGACGTGTTTCCCGAGGAGCGTCGCGTCCGGGCGACAGGCTTGCTGGTGTCGTCGTTCGCTGTGGCGTCGGTGGTGGGCGTGCCCATTGGCATCGCGCTGGGCAACCGCTACGGCTGGGGAGTGCCGTTCCTCGTGCTCGCGGCGCTGGGGCTGCCGCTGTTGGGCATGGCCGCGTGGACGATGCCGCCGCTGACCGGCCACCTAGGCGGGACGCGACGACATCCCCTGGCCCAGTTGCTGGACACGCTCACGTATCCCTCCCATTGGCCTGCCTTGGCCCTCACCGCCATCCTGACGTTCGGCGCATTTTCTGTGATTCCCTATATCAGCGCCTCCTACGTGAGCAACGCGGGTGTCACGGAGGCCCAGCTGCCCGTCGTCTACGTGGCCGGGGGCTTGCTCATGCTCGTGAGCACGCCGCTCGTGGGCCGGCTCATCGATCGCCATGGTGCCCTGCCCGTGTTTCGTTGCGTGGTGTTGGTGGCGGCCGTGATAACGCTCGTGGTCACTCACCTGCCGTCCGTGGGGCTTGCCGTGGCGGCCCCGGTGGCGGCGCTGATGATGGCGAGCAACGCGGGGCGGTTTGTGTGCTCCGTATCGCTGATCACGGCCAGCATCGAGCCCCGACGGCGCGGTGGCTTCATGTCGGTCAATTCGTCGGTGCAGCACATCGCCAGCGGCCTCGGCACCGTGTGTAGTGGGCTGATCGTGGAGGGCGGGGGCGGCGAACCGCTGCGTCATTTTGGAACGGTCGGCATTCTCGCCGTCGCTGTGACGCTCACGAGCCTCTGGGTCGCGGGCCGCGTGCGGCCGGTCGCGGCGTCCATCTCAGGGGCCGCCAGTTCTGCATGCTGAATGCGGTCGGCGACCATCAGTAGCGCCACGCGCAGCCGACGTCGGAGAAGAAGTTTGCGGCCTGCTGCGTGAGTCCCCAGCCTACACGAAGGCCAACTTCGAACCGTTGCGTCAGGGCATAGTGAGTGCCCGTGCTGAAGAAGGGGCGGCTCACCTCGAGCGAGCGCCCTTCGGAGAATGTTCCGAACCATTCGGCGTGCACCTCGAACCGCTCGGTCATGGGCATCCGCAGGATTGCCGACGGCGCCCAGCGGTTGAACCACGATTCCTCGCTCTGGACGTACGAGTAGCGCAGTGCGGTGTCGAGTCGCCAGGGTCGGGCGCCGTGGCCCGTGAACGCGAAGGGCAGTTCCCAGCCGGCGACCAGCGTGGCGATCGGCAGGGTGCCAGACTCCTCGCCATACATCGGCGTGTCTCCTTCCATGATGAAGCAGGACTGTGGGAGAAGGCCGTCCTGTTCGGCAAGCGACGCCTTCAGTCCGTAGAGCACGCTCGACTCGTAGCCCGCCGTTCCGGGTTCCGCGTCCTCGCCCGCCTCGACGTTCGTGACCACGCTCCCCTGGGAGCCCACTTCGTAGTTCGCACCGATCCGCCATTCGAGCCACTCGGTGGCTCCGATGCGACAGAGCAACTCGGGGTAGGCGTTGGTCGGCCGGCCGTCACGATTTTGGATGTACACGTAGGAGGTCTCTACGAGCACGCGTCCCTGGTCGACGACGAACACCGACGGGGTGAAACCGTCGCGGTCGGTATTCAACTCCGGAAACTCCGCCGCGCCGGACGAGGCCATCTGGACGAGGCAGATCACCGCAATGGCGACCGCAGGCCACCATGACCGTTGAAGGGTGACGAGCATTGCAGCCAACTGATGCATGGATGGCCCACCGCGGGCCGCGAAACCCGCCCCGGCCCTGCCGCCTGAGGAGGTGATTCGGCGATCCCCGCGGACCCGCTCACCAATTCGTCACCGCGCCTCGCAGCTTGCCCATGTCGCCCCGGAAGTGCCATTCCGTCGATCGATCGCCTCGGCCTCGCTGTGGAACTCCGTCGGGAAATCTTCTGCCTGTTCCCCGTAGATTTCGTGCATCGCCCTGACTGCCGCCAGATACTCGCCGAAGTGTGCGTCCATGCGTCGATCCTCCTCTGCCTTTGAAGACCGCAGGAAGTCGTCCGGGATAACACCGCCGCCACCACCGACTCACCGGCTGCTTAAACGGGCCGCTCGTCCTCTGGGAGTGGTTCGATCTCCGGCATGCCGCCGAGAGTCCGGCTCGAGACGCGATAATACTCCCAGCAAGACTGGTGATGCGCGTCGAAGCCGACAAAGACACCAATCGCGTTGACGCCTTCTGCGATCGCCTGACGAACAAGAAAAGAGAGACCTGCCGTCGGGCTTGGATGATGAAGGGCTGTCAGAGAGTTTTGTCTGGGACGGATGCCTTGATGCCACAGCCCTGAAGTCCGGCAGTAGGATTCGGCTTCGCGATGGGTGCGAAAGAGTGGCAAAAACTGGAACGGATCGCCTGTGATTTGCCTTTGATCCCCGATGATCTGTGGGTGGCCTGATCGAACGATGTGCCAGTCAGCGGCAGTCATAAAAGTGCTCCATCAGTACATTGCTGACCCTCGCCAGCATAGTAGGCCGGTGTCGAAGTGGAGCAAACGAGCATGCCGGCCGTCGTGGTGGCGTCTCGCAGGCCGCTGCCTCCTATGATGCACTGCTTGGTCCCGCGGTGCATTTGCCCCGTTTCCGTACTCTTGCGGTATTCACATTCATGAGCGATGCAATCAGTCCGGAGGTCGGTTCCGAATACACGGTCGGCGTGACGGGGGCAACCGGCTACGTCGGCGGTCGCCTCGTGCCCGCTCTCCTCGAGGCGGGATACCGCGTTCGCTGTCTCGTGCGGGAGCCCAGGAAGCTCGACGCCCGACCGTGGCGGCACCATCCGCACGTCGAGGTGATTGCCGTTGATATCATCGACTCCGCGGCGGTCACCACGGCCCTGCGGGGCTGTCGGGCGGCCTATTACCTCGTGCACTCGATGGCGGCTACCGGGGGCGCCTATGCGGATCACGACAGGGCACTCGCCGCCGGCTTCGGCAGGGCCGCGCGAGATGCCGGTCTGTCGCGGATCATCTATCTCGGTGGCCTCGGGGAGATGGGGCCTGACCTCAGCGAGCACCTCCGTTCGCGGCGGCAGGTTGAGCAAGAACTCGCTTCCTGCGGCGTGCCGGTGACCACCTTTCGGGCGGCGATGATCATCGGCTCAGGCTCGGCGTCGTACGAGATTCTTCGCTATCTCGTCGAGCGACTTCCAGTCATGGTGACGCCCAAATGGGTGACAACCGAGAGCCAGCCGGTGGCGATCGCCGACGTCTTGCACTGGCTCGTCCGCTGCCTCGAGGTGCCCGAGACCGCTGGCAAGACACTGGAGATCGGCGGCCCCGACGTGATGCCCTACTCTGAACTG
>JBIIOL010000112.1:0-8792 GCA_044336965.1 Pirellulales bacterium
GGCGGGAGCGAAGGGGTGGACGTTCGCGAACTCCGGCCACGTGATCGGGATCATCTCGCTGGTGGCGTTGAGCTTCATCGTGCAGCTGCCCAGCGGGATCATGCTGCGGTCGAGGGCGAGGTCACGGTCGCTTAAACGACGGATGTAGCGGAGCATCGCGGTTTCGCTGTGGTGCGTGTTGAAGACCGGATGCGTGAGGAAGTCGCTTGTTCGCCGCAGGGCGACCGGGATCAGCGGCTCGATGACCTGCTCGTAGCCGGTGAGGTCGGGCACTGCCTGCCCCGGCGACGCGAACACCTGCAGGAGCCGCACGAGATCGTCGCGGGTCGTGGTCTCGTCGAGCGAGATCGAGAGCGTGCGGGCGTCGAGGGACCGGAGGTTCATCCCGAGTTCACGGGCCCGCGCGGCCAATGCCGCGGTGCGGTCGCCGGTGTCGAGCGAGAGCGTGTCGAAGGCGTCGGTGTGTTTGAGGGTGACACCGAGTCGTTTCAGACCGTCAGCCAAGACTGCGGTGTAGGCCGCGATGCGTTGGGCGATCCGCGTGAGGCCCCCCGGCCCGTGGTAGACGGCGTACATGCTCGCCACCACGGCGGGCAGCACCTGTGCCGTGCAGATGTTGGAGGTGGCCTTCTCGCGGCGGATGTGCTGCTCGCGGGTCTGCAGGGCGAGCCGGTAGGCAGGCCGTCCTTCTGCATCGATGCTCACGCCCACGAGGCGGCCCGGCATCGACCGCTTGAAAGCGTCGCGGCAGGCGAAAAAGGCGGCGTGCGGGCCGCCACAGCCCATCGGCATACCGAACCGCTGCGAGGTGCCGGCCACGATGTCGGCTCCCCACTCGCCCGGCGGCGTGAGTAGCGTCAGGGCCAAAAGATCGGCCACCACGCAGAGAACGGCCTGTTTCGCATGGACCCGCTCGGCGAGGCCTCGCCAATCGACGATCTCGCCATCGGTCGTGGGATATTGGATCAGCACGCCGAAGCAGTCGTCACGTTCGAGCATGTCGCCGACGCTGCCGATCCGGATCTCGATGCCCAGCGGCCGGGCCCGCGTCTGGAGCACCTCAAGCGTCTGCGGGTGGCAGCGGCGATCGGCCAGGAACACCTTGCTCTCGCTGGTCGAGGTCCGCCGTGCCAGCGTCATCGCCTCGGCCGCGGCGGTGGCCTCGTCGAGCAGCGATGCATTCGCGATCGGCATGCCGGTGAGTTCGCAGATCATCGTCTGGAAGTTGACGATCGCCTCCATGCGGCCCTGACTGATCTCGGCCTGGTAGGGCGTGTAGGCGGTGTACCAAGCTGGATTCTCCAGGATGTTCCGCAGGATCACGCCGGGCGTGTGGGTGCCATGGTAGCCCTGGCCGATGAAGCTCTTGAGGAGCCGGTTCCGGGATGCGATGGCCTTGAGTTCCGTGAGGGCGGTTGCCTCGGAGATGGGCAGCGGAAGCTCCATGGCCTTGTGGCGGGCGATGCTCGCGGGCACGATCCCATCGATGAGCGACCGGCACGAGGCCTCGCCGATCGCATCGAGCATGTGTCGCTCGTCGGCCGCGTCGAGCCCGATGTGCCGGGCCCGAAATTCGGCGGCGTTTTCCAGGGAAGCCAGCGGGATGGCGGACGGTGCAGGCATGGCAGGGCTCCTCTTCAGTAAACCAAGGGTAGGCGGTCTTGGCCGGAAGAGCGGCATGCCTCCACCGGGAACCCTGTTGTCCTTGGACCTGAGAGATTCGCCGCAGGCCTCACCCGCGGTTTGCCCCTTCGGTGGACTCTCGACCCCAGAGGGGACTCGAGTCGCTCTCCAACAGTGCGATAGTCAGTACTTTTGCCTGAGCGTTCGGCCTTCGGCGGTCTTGCGACTCTCTCCTGACACCGGAAGTCTAGTCAGGGTCGTGGAAACCGGCAACGCCGGGGCCGGACAGGTCTCGCGGCCGGTGCATACGCTTCCAACGAAGATAGGGGTTTCCCGGCAGCGATTCTGGAGGCGTGGCGACGGTGGTGATTGGCGGTGTGCAAACGACCACGCTCTTCGAGCTGCCAGCTCTCTAGAAGCTGATTCTTCTCGTGCCGCGGGTGAAGATCCTGTCTGGCGACCGGTAGAGATCCCGTCGCTTGCGCTCAGGGCTTGTATGGATCCCATACAAGCCCCCGGCGCAAGCGGTTTCCCATACAAGCCCCCGGCGCAAGCCGGGGGATGAAGCCGGGGGACTCCGGGTGTGAACCCAGCAATCACCCGATGTCGAGAAATCGCGGGAGCGGGGCATCGGTGGGGAGGCCGAGGATCGTGCGGAGTTCGGCGAGATCGGCGTCGGAGAGAGGCACGAAGAAGACGGGGTCCTGGCAGAGTGACGGATCAACGACCCGGTAGCCGGTCACCTTCGTGCCCTGCACGATCGGCGCCCGGCCGTAGCCATACATCATGTTGTCGACGTTTTCGAAGAAGTCGCGGAGCGTGATGGCGTCGGGCAGCGGCCGCCGCACATAAAAAAGTTCGATCACGTCCTTCCAGAAGTGCGGCACGAACTTCTCGCCGAAGTCGGCATGGCCCACGCGGTCGCGGTTGGTGCCGGCGATCATGATCGGCAGCGAGCGGAGCGCCGTGCCGCGGTCGCGACAGCGGCCTTCGATGGCGGTGCCGAGATTGGTGAGGAAGTCGGCGCTGTAGCAGTCGTCGCAGATGATCACGACGTGGCCGAGATCGACCGGTTTTCCAGCTGTGGTGTTGGCCCCGTCGAGAAACGCGTCGGCCAGCCTGCCGAAGGGGATGGAATAGCTCTGGATCTCACCGGGGAGGCCGTGGCCGAGCACCACGATCGTGGTGGGCGTGCGGCCGCTGGCGGCGGCGGCGACCGCTGCGAGGAAGTCGGCGGCGACCTGCGGGATCGACTGCGTGGCCGCGTCCTGCTTGAAGACAGTCGGCTTCGCCCCGTAGGCCGTCGTGATCGTCGTGATCTCCTTCGGCTCGAGGCCCCGGGCCGGATCGAGCAGGCCGATGACCGTGCGGTCGGCGCCGATCACGACGAGGTCGCCTGTCGCGTCACGCTTGCGGTCGAGGAGGCCGGCCAGCTTGACGATTGTGTCGAGGCGCTCGTCGTCGGACAGCGCTGCCAATCGGTCGGCGTGCGCCATGCACAGGTAGTAGAGCGACGGCTCGATCTGCCGGTAGTGCTTAGGGGTCGCTTCCAGCTTGGCGGAGATCGCCGGGGAAAGCTCGGCCTGGAAGGCGGTGAAGTCCTTGGGGAAGTCTGCTGCGTTGGCGGTTGTCGCCCCGCACAGGATCAGCAGGAGCGTTAGGCAGCGTGGGAAATGGCGGTGGAGTGGCGGCATCATGTCACCGATTCTAGCTGGCGGTGGGAAAAGCCATCCATGTGAATCGCGTTTTGCACGACGCGCGCCCTGCAATCGTGGCGACCGTTGACAGATACGGAACGGGCGTATAGTATACGGGCGTACATAAATTGTTGGAGGCAGCCGTATGGTGACGCGTGTCTTGGATGGCTTGGGCCTGTATTTCGAGGGACGGGAGACGGTGGCAACCGGGTTTCCATCGCTCGACCGTCTGTTGCCGGCTGGTGGCGTGCGGCGTGGCAGTCTGATTGAGTGGCTTGCCGGCGGCGATGGGTGTCTTGCCGGCGGCGATGCGAGCGGGGCGATCTCGTTGGCCTGTGCGGTGGCCTGCCGACTGGCCGACCCGCGGTGGGCGGAGCAGTCGCGGGCT
The DNA here is from genome assembly GCA_044336965.1 of Pirellulales bacterium. Classification (GTDB taxonomy): domain Bacteria; phylum Planctomycetota; class Planctomycetia; order Pirellulales; family UBA1268; genus CAMCQY01. Next base: position 3,709 of record JBIIOL010000112.1, read on the forward strand.
CCTCAGGCCTCGACGATCGTGGTCGTCGATCGTGGGCAGCGGTTTTATCCGCCGGCTGTGATCCCGTGGCTTGATGCGCTGGCAGATCCTACGGCTAAGGGTGGCGGCAGGCCGCATCTTGTGGTGGCCCGCCCCTCGCGTGATGACGACGAACTCTGGACGATTGACCAGGCACTCCGCTGCCCCGGCGTGGCGGCCGTGTTGGCCTGGCCGCAGCGGGTGCATGCCACGGCTATGCGGCGGTGGCAGTTGGCCTCACGGGTAAGCGGTGCTGTCGGGCTGTTGGTACGCGGGTTGTCGGAGCGGGTGCCTGGGGGCGAGCCAACATGGGCTGATGCCAAGGTGGCGATCTCGCCGATGGCCGGGGAGCATGATGCTGATCTCGCCGTGCGGCGGCTGCGGATCTCGCTTGCGGGTGGGCCATGGTCGGGCAGCGAGATGCTCGAGGAACGGTCGACGGAGTTGCTTCTCGATCTGGCAAATGGTCGCGAGGCCAAGCGCCGCCACCGTATGCCGGCCCGGCCTGCCGCGCCGGTTGCAACGGAGGCTTTTCAGACAGGCCACTTTCTGTCGCAGGAGGTGGCATGTCGCGCATCATGACGATCTGGCTGCCCCGGTGGCCCGTGCAGCGGCGGCTGCTCGAGCGGCCGGAATTGCGCAGACGGCCCGTGTTTGTCTGTCGGAGAGAACGCCGCGGCGTGATGACGGTGGTGGCCTGGGCCTGGGCGGCGCCGCCACGGAGGGCGGGAGTAGCCGTGACCCAGCCGGGCGGAGCATCGGGCTCGCGGATTCAGGCAGGCATGTCGCTCGCCGAAGCGATGGCGGTGCTGGCGCTCTCGCACGGCTCCCGTGCCTGCCATATCGCCGAGGTCGAGCATGACGATCCCGTAGCCGATCTGGCCACGCTCGAAGAGCTTGCCCGCTATTGCCGGCGGTTTGCGCCGATCGTGGCGATCGAGAGACCACCGCGGCATGAACTTGTGGGGCCAGAGTGTTTGCAGGTCGATGTGACGGGCACGGCCGATTTTTTCGGTGGCGAGGGGCCGCTCGTCCGCACGGTCGTCTGGACATTGGCCACGCGGGGCATTCATGCCCGGGCCGCGATCGCCGATACCCCCGCCGCCGCCTGGGCTGCCGCGCACCATACGGATGCCCTCCGTGCCGATTGTCGAGATGGCCACGGGCATGCGCTGGTTCGCGGTGGGCGGCATCGTCGTTGGGCGATCGTGCCACCGGGAGCGCAGCTGCAGGCGCTGGCCGGACTGCCGGCTGCGGCCCTGAGATTCGATGCCACTGTGCTGACGCAGCTGCGCGATGTGGGCATCGAGACCATCGGCCGTGTCGCCCGTTTGCCGCGTAAGAGCCTCGCCTCGCGGTTTGCCCCGCAGGTGTCGCTGCGGCTGGCGGAGTTCATCGGCGAGCGGCCCGAGCCGCTGGTGGTCCCCTGCTCCGGCGAACTTCCGACCGCCTCGCAAACCTTCGATTTTCCGCTCCTGCTCCGCGACACGACGCTGGATGATCTGGTCGCAGTGACCGAGCGGCTTCTGCAGGAGTGTGTCGCGCCGCTGGCAGCCCAGGGCAAGGGTGTGATGTCGCTGCAGGTGCGGCTGGAGCGATCTCCATCGGGCGAACTCCGTGAGGCCTGCACGCCGGCGGTCATCGATATCGGTGTGTTTCAGCCGAGCAGTTCTGCAAAGCATCTGGTGGAACTCGTGCGGCTGCGGATGGCAAGGATGCGGATGCCGCGTGAGATCGAGGGGATCGCGGTGGAGGTGGTGTCTGTGGGAGCGGCCGAGTGCCGGCAGCGGACGCTCTTCGGCGAGGCGGCGGAGACATCGGCTGCGCAGGTGGGGATGCTGCTGGACCGTCTGTCGGGCAGGCTTGGCCGCGGAGCAGTATTCGAGCCCAGGCCGATGGCCGATGCCCAGCCGGAGCATGCGTGGGCGGCGGTGCCGCCGACGGCCTCGCGATCCTCGCGATCAAAGCCCGAACCCAAGCCTGAGCACAGCACCAGATCAAAGCGTTCGCATCACGCTGGTTCGCATGCGTCCCGCACGACGTCATTCCCAACGTCATTCCCAACTTCATTCATGGCTGCCCCGCAGCGGCGGCCGATCTGGCTGCTGCCACAGCCGGTGCGGCTGGAGACCATGGCGGTCGTGGACTCATCACGGGACTCGGCCCTGAATCAACAAGCGGATGTGTCGAGTGGTCCGCCGGTGCGGTTTCGGCTGGCTTCGCAGTCAGGCTCGCAGACGCACGAAGTGGTGAAGGCCTACGGCCCGGAACGCATCGAGACAGCCTGGTGGCGCGGGCCGACCGTGCGGCGCGATTATTACGTTGTCGAGACGGATTCAGGGGCCCGTTATTGGATCTTTCGTCGACTGCGTGGTGCTTCAGGCGGTCGGCCAGGGAGTGAGTGGTTTCTGCACGGCACGTTTGCCTGAGCATATTTTCCGACAAGCAGAGCACTGGAGAGGGAAGCATGCACGAGCCGTCGTATGCAGAACTGCACTGCAGGAGCAATTTCTCGTTTCTGGAGGGCGGATCGCACCCCGAGGAATTGGTGGAGCGGGCCCATGCGCTCGGCTACGAGGCGATCGCCATCACCGATCGGGCCACGCTCGCCGGCATCGTGCGGGCGCACGGCACAGCCAAGCAGGCAGTCATCAAGCTGATCATCGGAGCGCATCTGGAGCCGGTCGATGCCATGCCGCTGGTCGTGTGGGCAGCCAACCGCACGGGCTATTCCCAGCTCTGTCGGCTGCTGACGAAGGGCTATTCCGCTACCGTGGGTGACGGTGCCGGCGCGGCGTGTGATCCGGGTGCGCATGCGTGCCGGCTCTCGCTGGCCGATATTGCCGCCCACGCCGATGGGCTGCTCGCGGGCGTGCCGCTGGCGGCGATCGCGGCCGCTGGCATGGGTGATGTCGGCGGGCTGCGCGACGCCAGCGAAGCCGTCCTGCAGTGGCGGGAGGTGTTTGATGATCGGCTGGTGGTGTTGGCCGAGGTGGCACTCGAAGGAGATGACGAAGAACGCCTGCGGTGGTGTGCGGCGGTGGGCCGCCAGACGCGGGTGCCGCTCGTGGCGGCGGGCGATATCCGCTACCACGAACGCTCCCGCCTGCCGCTCTTCGACGCCCTCACCGCTGTCCGCCACGGTTGCACGGTGGAAGAGGTGCGGGGCCGGCTGCTCTCCAACGGCGAGCGGCACCTGCACGACCGCCGGACAATTGCCGCGCGGTTTGCCGCACTTGCGGGGGCCGTCGAGCGTTCGGTGGAGATTGCGAGCCAGTGCACGTTTTCGCTCGCCGAACTGCGGTATGAATATCCAGATGCCAACGTGCCCGAAGGCCGCACGCCGGCGGCGCACCTGGCAGATCTGGCCTGGCGGGGGGCGGCGAAGCGGTATGCCAACGGCATTCCCGGCGAAGTTCCCGGCGGCATTCCCGAGAAGGTGCGATCGCTCATCGAGCACGAGCTTGCGCTCGTCGCCGAACTTGGCTACGAGGCCTACTTTCTCACTGTCTTCGACATCGTGCGGTTTGCCCGCCGCCGCGGCATCCTTTGCCAGGGGCGAGGGTCGGCGGCCAACTCTGCCATCTGCTACTGCCTCGGGATCACGTCGGTCGATCCGGCCCGCATGGACGTACTCTTCGAGCGGTTCATCAGTCGCGAACGCTGCGAGGCGCCCGACATCGACATCGATTTCGAGCATGACCGCCGCGAGGAAGTGATCCAGTACGTCTACGAGACCTACGGCCGCAGCCGGGCGGCGATGACGGCTGAGGTGATCTCCTATCGGCTGCGGTCGGCGGTGCGGGATCTCGCCAAGGTGCTCGGCCTCTCCCTCGATCGCGTGGAGAAGATCGCCAGTGTGCTCGATGTGGGGGATGGCGTGGAGGAATTGCCGCAGCGGCTGGCCGAGGCCGGGCTCGACCCCGCCGACGACACCTGCACGCGGCTCACCACGCTCGTCGGACAGCTCGTCGGCTTTCCCCGTCACCTGGGGCAGCATGTGGGCGGCATGGTGATGACGCGTGCTTCTTCCGGCGGGCTGCGTGGCGACCTCTGTGATCTCGTGCCGATCCAGCCCGCCGCGATGGACGGCCGCACCATCATCCAGTGGGACAAGAACGACCTCGACGAATTGGGCATTCTCAAGGTCGATTGCCTTGCGCTCGGCATGCTCTCCTGCATCCGCCGGGCGTTCGATCTGGTCGAGGCAGCAGGCGGGCCGAAGCTGACGCTGGCAACGGTGCCGGCGGAAGACCCTGCCGTCTACGAGATGATCTCGCGGGCCGACACGGTGGGCGTGTTCCAGATCGAGAGTCGGGCGCAGATGAGCATGCTGCCCCGGCTCAGGCCGGCCTGTTTCTACGATCTCGTGATCGAGGTGGCGATCGTGCGGCCCGGGCCGATCCAGGGCGACATGGTGCATCCCTATCTCCGCCGTCGTTCGGGCGAGGAGCCGGTGACGTTTCCGAACGATGCCATTCGCGAGGTGCTCGAGAAGACGCTCGGCGTGCCGCTCTTTCAGGAGCAGGCGATGCGGCTGGCCGTCGTGGCGGCCGGCTTCACTCCCGGCGAGGCTGATCAACTCCGCCGTGCCATGGGGGCCTGGCGGAGGCCGGGAGTGATCGACGAGTTTCACAGGAAGTTGGTCGACGGCATGCTCGCCCGCGGCCTTTCGCAACAGTTTGCCGAGCAGGTGTTTCAGCAGATCCGCGGCTTCGGCGAATACGGCTTTCCGGAGTCGCATGCGGCGAGCTTCGCCCTGTTGGTCTACGTGTCGGCATGGCTCAAGCGGCATCATCAGGCCGCCTTCACGGCCGCCCTGCTCGGCAGCCAACCGATGGGGTTTTACGCACCGGCGCAGCTGGTGCGCGATGCCAAGGAGCATGGCGTGCGGGTGCTGCCGGTCGATGTGAATGCCAGTGGGTGGCACGCGCGGCTGGAGGTGGATGGCACAAGGGGAAAGCGGAAAGCGGAAAGGCAAGGGGCGGCAAGCTGGGGATCGTCCCGAATGCGGCAGCCGGAGCCGGCCGTGCGTCTGGGATTGGAACAGGTGTATGGCCTGGGTG
>JBIIOL010000609.1:0-2517 GCA_044336965.1 Pirellulales bacterium
CGCCCTGATCACCGACATGGTGATCGGCAGCTGCAGCGTGAAGACCGTTTGCCGACCGGCCTGCGTCGCCACCCGCACGCTGCCGCCGACGGCCTTCGTCATGCTCTGCACCACGTCCAGGCCCACTCCGCGGCCGGAGATCTCGGTCACCACCTGTCGGGTGGAGAACCCGGGGAGGAACACGAACTCCAGCAGTTCCGCGGCCGAGAGCTGGTCTGCGACCAGGGGAGTGACGAGTCCGAGCGCGACGGCCCGCGATTTGATGCGACCGATGTCGATGCCCTTGCCATCGTCGGTGACCGTGATCTCAAGCATGCCGGCCCGGTGCCGCGCCTCCACGAGGATCGTGCCGACCGGGGGCTTCCCCGCTGCTTCCCGGCGGTCCGGCAGTTCGATGCCGTGATCGATCGCGTTGCGGATGAGGTGGGAGAGCGGTGCCTCGAGCTTTTCGAGGATGTCACGGTCGACGCCGGTCTGCTCCCCTCGGATCTCCAGTCGCACGTGTTTGTCGAGGGTCCGCGACACGTCGCGGACCAGGCGTGGAAAGCCGCGGATGCCGTCGGCGAGCGGCCGCATGCGGCTGGCGAGGACCTCGTGATGCAGCCTGCTCGAGAGGTCTTCGGTTCGCCTCGCGAAGCTTTCGAAATCCTCGTACCGCCGCGTGAGCCCAGCGAGCACGGCGGCTGCCTGCTCCCGGAGGATGTGCCGTGCGCTGTCCGTCAGGGGCGTGTCGTCGTGGACATCGCGCCGTTCATCGAGTGCCGCGATCGTTGCACAGAGCCTCGCTTGCGAGGTCCGCAACGCCAGCAGCGAGTCGACGAACGGGCGGAGCTGCCGTGCCTCCACCAGCGATTCGCCCGCCAGCCCAACCAGCCTGGTGAGGCTGTCTGCCGATACCCGCACCACGCGATCGACCTGATCGAAGGTCGAGGGACCAGCCGCCGCCAGTCCATCGGCCGCGATCGCCCCCGCGGGCAGGGACGGGGCCGAGGCCTCCGTTTCGGGCCGCGGTGGCTTGGGCGGCGACGATGTGAAGGAGGGGGCGGCAAGGAGTGCCGCCAGTCGTGAGACCAGCTGATTGGCCCGGTCGGCCCACGGTCCTTCGGGGTGCAAGGCATCGTCGGCCCGGGCGATCGAGCCCAGAAAATCGGTTGCGGCGAGCAGCACATCGGCGTGCTCGCGGCGCACGCTGAAGAGCCCCTTTCCGGCCGCCACGAAGACTTCTTCCATGGCGTGGGCGACTCGCACGGCAGGATCGAGGCCGATGATCCGTGCGGCCCCCTTGAGAGAGTGCGCCGCCCTCATCATCGATTCGATCGCGGCCGGGGAATGCTGCCCGTCCTCGATGGCGAGCACGGCGGCCGACAGCACGGCCGTCTGCGTATCCGCTTCCAGGCGGAACAGCTCCAGCATCGATAATCCGCTCAGATCTTCCACCGCGAGAACTCCTGCCAGTCGTCCGTCACCCCGAGATCCGTCCGTGCAGGCCGTCCAGCAGACTGGCCTCATCGAGCAGCCCCACCGTTCTGTCCTGCCATGGAAACAGCGCCCTTGTCGCTCGCGTGTTTGCGGCGCTGACCGTCGCGGGGGCGTCTCGCAGCGCCCGGTCGGGCACGCGGTGCAGGCCTGCGACCTCGTCGACGCGAAACACCCAGCGTTCGCCCCCTCGCTCGACGACCAGCAGCCGGTCGGCCGGCGCGGCCTGCCACGTGCCCGCTGTCGGTACGGGCAGGCCCATGAGACCCTCGAGCCGCACGCATACCTGCAGTTGGCCGCGGATGTTCACGATTCCTGCCAATGCCGCGTTGGAGCGATGGGGCACGCGGTGCACTTTTCGTGGCAACGTGACTTCGACGAGAACGACCGAGGGCAGTGCCAGCCATTCGTCACCGAGGCGGAAAATGAGCACGCTCCGTGTGTCGGCATCGACGGCCGCGACGGGCTGGTCGAGGGTCTCCCGCCATGATTCGAGGTAGCCGGCGGGCGCGGGACGGTCGAAAAAACGGCGGGCCGCCGCTGCCAGGGCCGGACAGTTGCGACAGTGGATGAAGGTGGCGAGTTCGGGACAGCTGCGATCACCGCTGACGCCTACATGCCACCAGCAGTCCGCCATCGGTGCCACCACGTGGTGGCTTGGGCCGGCGATGTCGTCGCTCATGACGCCCCTTTACGGGCCAACACCCGTGCGGCGGATCGCCGATACGTTTCGGCCATCTGCCCGTCTCCTCGCTGCGTCGCGATCAGGGCGAGCGTCAGGATCGCCTCGTCGTGGTTGCCGTCGAGATAGAGCGTCTTCTGGAGGCAGGCCTCGGCCTGCTCGAGGTCGCCGACTGCCTGATGCAGCATGCCCATCAGGAAAAAGACACGGGCGCAGGGGCCGCTCGCCTTTTGATGCCGAAGACACAACGCGAGCGCCTCGGCATGACGGCCGGCGTTGGCCAGCGACCCCGCCTCGCGTAGGACGTCGTCGACCGCCAGCGGCCGGGAGGCGATCGGTTCGTTCGACGGTGGTTTGAC
>JBIIOL010000253.1:0-5537 GCA_044336965.1 Pirellulales bacterium
CTCGCCAACAACCGCCTCCGCTGGATTCGCGATTTCTCCACCAGTCGAGCCCAGGGGAGCATCGACGTGGAAATCGCCCGCACGGCGCTTGAGATGCAGGGCATTGACGAACTCGGCCTCGATGGCTTCGACCGCCGCTACCTGGAGACGATCCAGCGGGTGTTTGCCGGCGGGCCGGTCGGCATCGAGGCGATCGCCCACACCATGAGTTCCGCCCCCGACACGCTGGAAGACGACGTCGAGCCCTACCTGCTGCGGTGCGAGTTGGTGGTCCGCACGCCCCGCGGCCGGCGGCTCACGCCCCGGGGCGAGGAACACCTCGGTGCCATGCCGAAGATCGGCCCGCAGGGCCGACTCTTCTAGGGCGACTCTTTTAGGCCGTCTGTTCGAGGTCGTCTCTTTGAGGGCATGTACCTGCTTTTCCGCGGCGATTGACCGGGGGGAGCGTGGTTGGGTAGAGTACGCGACTCAATCCTCTGACCTGCAGGTGATCCCATGGCCGTTCCCAAACGACGTCAATCGAATCAAAAGACCCGTTCCCGTCGGGCGCACGACTTCCTCACGCCCCGTCAGTTGACGTTCTGCTCGACCTGCGGCAAGGCCGTGCCCACCCACCGCGTCTGCGGCACGTGCGGCCACTACATGGGACGGGCCGTCGTCAAGACAGAGGAATGATCCCGGTCGCAGCGGGGACGACTGCAGGAAGCACGGCGGAGACCGCGGTGAAAATGGCATCATCCGCCCCTGCTTCGTCCGGTTCCGCGGCGCTCGTGTTTCCCGGCCAGGGCGCACAGACCGTGGGTATGCTGGGCGATTGGTGCGATGGCCATCCAGCCGCCCTGGAACTCTTCGCCCGGGCCTCTTCCATCCTGGGATACGATCTCGCGGCGATCTGTAGGCAGGGGCCTGCCGAGAAACTCAACGCTACGTCGGTGAGCCAACCGGCGATTCTGGTCACGAGCCTGGCGGCTCTGGAAGTGCTCAAGTCCCGCGACCCAGCTCTGGTCAGCGGCGCCTCGATCACGGCAGGCCTGTCGCTCGGTGAGTACACGGCGCTCGTGTTCGCCGATGCGATCGATTTCGACAGTGCCGTACGGGTCGTGGATGTCCGCGGACGGGCCATGCAGGAATGTGCCGGCCGGCGCGGGCCCGGCGGGACGCCTGCCGGCGGCATGGTCGCCGTACTGGGGATGGAGCGAGAGCGGGTCGCGAGTCTGTGCGACGAGTGTCGCGGCGGTGACGTGCTGGAAGTGGCCAACGTGCTCTGCCCGGGCAACGTCGTGGTGTCTGGATCCGAGGCGGCCTGCCGTCGGCTCGACGAGGCTGCCACTGCCGCCGGTGCGATGAAGTGTGTGCGATTGGAGGTCGCCGGCGCGTTTCATACCGTGCTCATGCAGGAGGCTGTCGACAGGCTGGCCGCTGCGCTCGCCGAGACGACCATCCGGTCGCCGCGGATTCCCGTCGTGAGCAATGTCGACGCGCGGCCGCACGCCGATCCCGCCGAGATTCGCGGCCTGCTGGCCCGCCAGGTCTGTGGCGTGGTCGAGTGGCACGCCTCCATGACCTACCTGCTGTCGACGGGCGTCCGCACCGTGTGCGAGGTGGGGCCGGGCCGGGTGCTCCGGGGCCTGCTCAAGCGGATCGACCGCAGCGTTTCCTGCTCCGGAGTGCCCGAGTGATTTCCTGCTGAATACCCGCGTGCCGGGCTCGCTCAGCGCCGGCAGCGACTGATCGCGTACGCCAAACGAAACCCTTCACACGCCGCCGAAAGGCCAATCATGACCGACACCAGCAAACAGCCAGCTTCATCTGCCGATGCAAAAACGGGTGCCAGCCCGGCTCCAAAGCGTCTGCACGTCGACCTCTCCGGGCAGGTGGCACTGGTCACAGGTGCCTCGCAGGGGCTGGGACGGGCCATCGCCGAGGCGTTGGGGGCCGCGGGTGCGGCGGTTGCACTGGTGGCGCGCAGTGCGGGCAAACTTGCTGATGTGGCTGCCGTCATCCGTGCCGGCGGTGGCACGGCCGAGGAGTTTCCCTGTGACGTCTCCAAGGGCGAGGACGTGGCCAGGGTCGTCGAGCAGGTCGTCGAAAGGATGGGCAGGCTCGACATTCTCGTGAACAACGCTGGTGTGACTCGAGACACGCTCCTGCCCCGCATGAGTGACGAGGAGTGGGACGAGGTGCTCACCACCAACCTCCGAGGGCCATTTCTCTTCATGCGGGCTGCCAGTCGACCGATGATGCAGCAGCGGTACGGACGGATCATCAACGTCTCGAGCGTCTCGGGGCTCATTGGCAACCCGGGGCAGGCGAACTACTCCGCCTCGAAGGCCGGGCTCGTGGGCCTGACGCGAACGGTGTCGAAGGAGCTCGCTGGCCGCAAGGTGACGGTCAACGCTGTCGCTCCCGGGTTCATCGCCAGCGACATGACGGCCGCGCTCGGCCCGGCTCTGCTCGACGAGGTCAAGAAGCGGGTGCCGGCGAAGCGGCTGGGCGAGGCCTGGGAGATTGCCGAGGCGGTGCTTTTCCTGGCAGCCCCCTCCTCCGCCTACATCACGGGACAGGTGCTGGTGGTGGACGGCGGGCTGATCGGCTGACACGCCCAGCGCCGCCCGCGGAGGCCAAAAACCGAGGTCATTCGCCCCGACTCGCGGGCAGTGGAGTCAACATTTTTCCCGGTATGGACATTTCTGGTCGGCAACGGGTATATCTTCCCCGAACCCCCTGAAGGTCGTCGCCGTCTCAGGTGGACACGCTCAGGTTGAAAAGATTTGCAGGCGGTTTTTAGCGTCCGGTTGTCAGGAGGATTCATAAGGTGGCTTCAGTTCAAGAACGCGTGATCGACATCGTCGCATCCCAGTTGGGTGAGCCCAAGGACCACATCACTCCCGAGACGTCGTTTATCAACGACCTTGGGGCCGATTCGCTCGATACGGTTGAGTTGATCATGGAACTCGAGGAAGAGTTTGAGATCAACATCCCCGACGATGCGGCGGAGAAGATTCAGACCGTCGGGCAGGCGATCGAGTTCATCGAGAAGCACCAGGCTTGATGTGCGCCCTTCCCTTGATTTGCACCTTTCGCTTGTTTCGCTTGTTTTGCTTCTATCGTTAGGGCGGTGCGCTGCATGAAGCGACGCGTCGTGGTGACAGGCTTGGGCGTTGTCACCTCGTTAGGCAGGGCCGTTGAGACGTTCTGGGATCGGATTCTGCGCGGTGAGAGCGGCGTCGGACCGATCACGCTGTTCGACGTGTCCGGCTTTCGGGTGCAGTTCGCGGGCGAGGTCCCGTGGAATGCCGAGGCTGAAAACATCGCCAGTCCCAAGGATTTGCGGCGGCTCGATCGGTTCACGCAGTTCGCCATGGCCGCCGCCGCCGACGCGGTCAGCGACTCCGGTCTCGATTTCTCGAAAGAGGATCCGTATCGCTGCGGCGTGGTGATCGGTTCCGGCATCGGCGGGCTTTCCGAGTTTGAGACGCAGCACGAGCGGTTGCTCCACAAGGGTATCGACAAGGTCTCCCCGTTCACGATTCCGAAGCTGATGGTGAATTCCGCCAGCGGCCACGTTTCCAGCATGTACGGGGTCAAAGGGCCAAACTTCGCGGTCGCTACGGCCTGTGCCAGCGCCGCCAATTCGATCGGGGAATCGCTGCGATCAATCCAGTATGGCGACGCCGACATCATGGTGTCCGGGGGGAGCGAGGCGGCGTTGACGCCGATGGGGCTCGCCGGGTTTCAAAACATGCGTGCGCTGTCGTTTCGTTCCGAAGCGCCGCAGCAGGCCAGCCGGCCCTTTGACATGCACCGCGACGGCTTCGTGCTCGCCGAGGGGGCGGGCGTGGTCGTGCTCGAAGAGCTGGAGCATGCTCGCCAGCGGGGCGCCCGCATCTACGGCGAGTTGGTGGGCTACGGCGCGAGTGGCGATGCTGGCCACATCACCCAGCCGGATGAAGAGGGGCGAGGGGCCGCGCGGGCGATGTCGATGGCCCTGGCCGATGCCGGGCTGAGGGGCGATCAGGTGCAGTATGTCAACGCGCATGGCACCAGCACACCGCTTGGCGACAAAGCGGAGACGGTGGCCGTGAAGCGGGTCTTCGGCGACCACGCCCGGCGGCTGTCGATCTCCAGCACGAAGAGCCAGTTGGGCCATACGCTCGGCGCGAGCGGTGGTATCGAACTGGTGGTCTGTGCCCTCACGATCGCCCGCGGCGTGATCTCGCCGACCATCAACCTTGAGAACCCCGATCCTGACTGCGACCTCGACTACACGCCAAACGTGGCCCGTGATGCCCAGGTGAACGTGGCGATGTCGAACAGCTTCGGATTCGGCGGGCACAACGCCAGCCTGCTTCTGGCCCGGATGGCGTAGCGGGCAGCGCGGCGGCTGGCTCGTGGAAGCTCGGATATCTGGAGGATGAGCGTCCATGGGCTATGCACACCATGCGATTCATGCGTACTGGCATCCGTACTGGGCTGGTGTCGCGGTCCTGATGGTGGCGTTGGCGGTGCCGGCATCGCTCCATGCCCAACTTCCTGCCGACGACGGGCAGGTGTGGAAGACCTACGACATCGGGCCGTTTGTCGAGCGGGCCGGGCCTGGCAGCCAGCGGTATGTCGTGGACTGGGTGCTTCAGGAGACGGGCTCGCCGCAGTGGCACGGCAACACCGTGGCCTCCCTGTCGGCCGATCCGGCCAGGCTTCGCTGCTTTCATACGCCCGAGATGCAGGTTCGGGTGGAAGAGATTGCCGCACGCTTTGTGGGCGATGCGGCCACGCCGCACCGGTTTTCCGTCCGCGTGCTGGGCGTGGGCAGCCCTGCCTGGCGGAACGACGTGCGGCCCATGCTCCGGCCGATTCCCGCGGCCACGCCGGGGGTGCAGGCCTGGATCGCGTCACGCGAGGAGGCGGCGATGCTGGTGGCCCGCCTCCGGGCCCGCAGCGACTGCGAGGAACTTCCCACCGGTGCCGTCCTGGCGGCCAACGGCATTCCGGCCGTGCTCACCGGGGGCCGTAAGCGTCCCTATGTGCAGGACATGACGCCGGCTGGCCAGGGCTGGCAGCCGCTGGCCTCGAGTTGCGACGAGGGGATGTCGATCGACGTGCATCCGCTCATCGCGCGGGATGGCACGGCGGTAGAGGCGGTGGTGCGTTGCCGGATCGACCAGATCGAGCGGATGGCCCCGGTGGGGATGACGCCGCCTGCACCCGACGGCCGGCGAATGCCGATCGAGGTGCCGCAAATGTCGGCCGTCCGCATCGGCGAACGTTTTCGCTGGCCTGCCACCAGCACGCTTTTGATCGGTCTCGGGTTGGTGCCATGGCCGGTTCCCGGGCAGAATAAGGCGGGCTCGCCGGCGCTGTTTTCCGACGCCAAGCGAACCGACGTCGTCGTGGTGGTGGAGCCGAGGCTGACCGACACGCCATGAGCGACGTCCCGGATGTGGTTCGGTTCAGGCACGGAAGGCCACACGGAATGCCAACAGGAAAGTCGATTCAACAAGCAGGAAGAATGCAATGAGTGCTGCTCCAGACCGCCG